>NZ_JBFUIU010000656.1:0-4997 GCF_056401695.1 Variovorax sp. P4_D9 | reverse complement strand
GTATCAACAAGGCCGTGGTCCCGGAAACGATCGGAGCAAGCCCCGTGAGCACGGCCTTGACGTCGCCTGGGTGCGAAGCCGGCTTATTCATGACAAACGCTGCACGGCCTGCCGAAGCAACGGCACCTGCGAGGAGAAGAAATGAATACGGAAGCGATCTGGATTTTCCTGACGACGCAAGGCGTGGATTTTGGCCTGAAAGTGATCGGCGCCCTGATTGCCTGGGGCGTCGGCCGCTGGTTGATCGGCCTGGCGCAGCGCCTGGTCGCCAAGGCGCTCGAGCGCGGCCAGCGTATGGACCCGACCCTCCGCCACTACCTAATCTCGATCCTCGGCGTGGTGCTCAACATCGTCCTGATCCTTGCGATCCTCGACATGTTCGGGGTCCGCACGACCTCGTTCGCGGTGCTGCTGGCCGGCGCCGGCCTGGCGATCGGCACGGCATGGGGCGGCCTGCTGACGCACTTCGCCGCCGGCGTCTTCCTGCAGGTGCTGCGCCCGTACCGGGTCGGCGACTACGTCACGGTGGGCGGCGGCATCAACGGCACCGTCAAGGAACTGGGCCTGTTCGGCACCACGCTGGTCACGCCCGACAACGTGGTCACCACGGTGGGCAACAACAAGGTGCTCTCGGATCCGATCCAGAACTTCAGCCAGTTGCCGTTCCGCCGGGTCGATGCCACGGCCAAGATCGCCAACGGAGTCGACGTGAACCAGGCGATCGCATTGCTCAAGGCCGCGGTCAGCCAGATCCCGAACGTCTCGACCGAGCAGCCGCCCGACGTCGAGATCCTGCAATTCACCCCCGAAGGCCCGCTGCTCGCCGTGCGGCCCTACACCCACACCGACCACTACTGGCAGGTGTACTTCGACACCCACAAGGCGGTCGTCAAGACCTTCGGCGCCGCCGGCTACCCGACGCCCGAAACGCCCCTGGTGCATCGGAACATCCAGCCACCGGCCACTGATCGGGATAGGGGGCAGTCTTCCTAGACTGCGCCCCTCCCACACCACCCGGCATGCGGGTCCGCACCGGGCGGTTCGAGAGTTTTAGGTCATGAGAGTCTGGGTAGTCCCATACGGTCAAACCAGGCGATGTTCAGCACGCTGTTGAGCTGCTTGGCGCTATTGCGCCACCAGCGGCGGCTGTTGGCCGCCACCCGTTGCGCCGTCGCAGGACTGGCGCCCMGGGCGCACAGTTCCCGGAACATCGTCGGGCCGCACTTCCACTGCTTGAGTTGAATCGCACGCAGGCGGTGGCGCAGCCACTCGTCCAGCTCGCGCCAGACCTTGGGCGTTTGCGCCAGCCCGAAGTACGCCTTCCAGCCCAGCAGGTAGGGCCGCAGCCCCTGTACCACCTGCGCCATGCTGCGCCCGCCCGAGCGGCGCGTGAGTTGCCTCACMCGCTGCCTGAACGTCGCCAGCGGCTTGGCCGACACCCCGCGCTTGACTTCGCCGCTCGGGGCCAACCACAGGTCATAGCCCAGGAATTTGCGCCCGAACGCACTGRCGACCGCACTCTTGGTCTCGTTGACCTTCAAGCGCAGCTTGTCATACAGCCGCCGCAGCAGCGCCATCACCCGCTCGCCCGCCCGACGACTGCGCACGTACACGTTGCAGTCATCAGCGTAGCGCGCGAAGCAGTGGCCCCGGCGTTCCAGTTCCTTGTCCACTTCGTCGAGCAGCACGTTGGCCAGCAGCGGCGACAGCACTCCACGTACGCAACAACGAACTTTTGGCGGAAGTGCCGCCGCCCGACACGGGCATGCTCGGATCTGCCGCACCTGTCGCGCCTCCACCAGAGGGACGGTTGGTGTTCGGGATCGAGTGTCGGATGGTGATGTTGTCCTTGCCGACAACGACCTCCTTGACGAGCAACCGGACGATACGTTGACGTTCCAGCACATCCAGATTCTGCGCTTGGATGCGCATGCGATCGAGGAATTCGCCCAGCGTGTGGGCTAGCCGAAGATAGGTGGTTCGGTCGGCCAATTGTGCACTCAGCGACTCGAGTTCGGCCTTCAGCCGCGTCTCGCGCTGGCGCAACTCGGGCATGCGCCGCCGTAGCTCGTCCAGGCTGAGCAGGTCTTCCTGATAGGCCGTGAGCAGCCGCTCCATGCGCCGTTGGGATTGAAGCAGCTCGCGTTCGATCCTTTGTTGTTGGTGCTTGGCCGGATGGGAAGTGCGCGCGGCTTCTACGCGCCGCGTCAGCTCGGCCTGGATCAGCGCCGGGTCTTCAAGCAATCGTGCGACCTCGCTCCACACAGTCTCCTCGAGCAGATCAAGCCGGATGGGCCGTGCCGCGCAGCGCGCCTGCCCTTGATAGCGCCATGCGTCCGAGCCCAAGCAACGGTAGTAGAAGATCTTGCGCGCACTGCTGCGCGTGGACGTCCGATACAGCGCATAGCCGCAATCGGCGCAATGCACCAATCCCTGAAGGATGCTGGGCTCGACCGTATTGCGGGCTGCGAACCTCTTGTTGTCCTGCAGCCGCTCCTGCGCCAGGTCGAACGTGCGCTCGTCGACCAAGGCAGGCACGGGGATCTGGATCCACTGCTCCCTCGGCGCTTCGTGCTGCGTGCGCGCACCACGCCGTGGCGGTTGGGCACGCCTGCGTAGGGCACGGCTGCTGCGGCGCTGCCGCGCGGCTTCCTGCGTCTTGCCGAAGCAGGCCATGCCTCGGTACGCGGGGTTGCGCAGCATCGCCCAGATCGTCGAGCGTTCCCAGCAGGCTTGCTCCTTCCTGGTCGGCACGCCCAGCTCGTTGAGCCGCTTGGTGATCGCGCCGATGCTCAGTGCGCCGGCCGTATACAGATCGAATACTTGGCGAACCACCTCGGCCTGTGCGTCCTCGACCTCGTAGTAGGCCGAGCGCTCTTCGGTCTTGCGCACGTAGCGATAGCCATAGGGCGCACCGCTGAGCACGCTGACCTCACCCTGCTTGGCGCGGTGGCGTTTGCCGCGGCGCGAACGCTCCAGGATCTGGGCACGTTCGTACTCGGCGATCATGCCCTGGAACTGCAGCAACAACTGGTCTTCAGGCGTTTGCGACTGCGGAGCCTTGATGAAGATCGTCTCCACGCCATGACGCAGCCATTCCTCGGTGAGCAGCACCTGATAGGCGTACTTGCGGCTGAGCCGATCCGGCGACAACACCAGTACCGCCTGGATCTGGCCTTCGGCGGCCAGGTCGCGCACGCGTTCCAAGCCCGGGCGAATCAGCGTCGCCCCGCTGAAACCCTCGTCCTCGAAGATCCAATCAACCGGTACGCTGTAGCCCTCGGCCGAGGCGAACGCCACCAGCGCCGCCGTCTGGCTGGCGATCGTCTTGTCCTCCTTCTGTCGATCCGATGACACCCGTGCATAGATCGCCGCTGTCTTCATGACACTGTCCTCCTACTTGGGAAGGCCCGCCGGTACGGCGAGTGCGGTCCGGAACCAAGACGTCATAGGCCTGTTCGAGCTTGGTGTCGAACAGGCGATCAAAGCAATACTCGAAGCGAACCTGGTAGCGCCGGCGGCTCTCAGCCACGCCGGTGCTCCCGAGCCAACAAGCCCAAGACGGCACGCGAGACCACGTCGCCGATCGTCGAATCGGTGGCCTGCGCATGTGCACGCAGCTTCGTCGCGATGTCCTCGGGCACCTTGACGGTGATGGCCACGCTGGGCGCCGCGATCGGCACCGGGCGCTTGATCGACTGCGCCTCCTGCACATAGCGAGAGGCTTGCCGMTGCGATAGGCCGAACTCGTCCGCAAGCGTCACCGTCGCTTGCGCGGTTGCCCAGCCTTGGGCGAGCAGATCGAATGCGGCGTTCAAGCGTTGGGCCCTCTCGGCGCTGTTGGATCGCGACATTGGACGCAAACATATTACTTCTTGCGTCTCAAGTCAATRACCGACAGCGTCCGACACAGCGCGATCCGCCGCTCGAACTCGAAGTTATCTCTTGTGTCCATGGCGTGAGCGGCCCACCTTGCGGTGTGCCCTGATGCCGTTCCTGTACCACCCCACCGTCCATGATCCCGCTGTCCAGGTACGCCCGCACCAACCGGATGACTCCGGCGTCGGCAATGCGCCTTTGCAGGCGATCGATCAGGATGTCGTGGTTGACCCGGTCGAAGAATTTTTCCAGGTCCACGTCTACCACGACCCTGCGCCCGGACTGCACGTACGCCTGCGCGGCCAATACCGCGTCSTGGGCACGCCGTCCCGGCCTGAAGCCGTAGCTGTGCTCGCTGAAGGTGGGGTCCAGAATCGGTTGCAGCACCTGCAGCAGCGCCTGCTGGATCAGCCGATCCACCACCGTCGGGATGCCCAACTCGCGCTGGCCTCCGTCAGGCTTGGGAATCTCCACCCGCCGTACCGGACTGGGCCGGTACTCGCCCCRCAGCAGTTGCCCCCGGATGCCAGGCCAGGCCGTCACCAGATGCTCCACGGTCTGGTCGATGTCCAGTCCGTCCACACCGGCGGCGCCCTTGTTGGCCCGCACCCGCTTGAGCGCGCGCTGCAGGTTGTCTCTCGTCAGCGCCGCTTGCAGCAGCGCTGAACCCGTGTCTGTCGCTCCATGTCGCGGGCCCTCGGCTTCGTCGCTGGCAGGTTGGCTCACGGCTTCACCGCGCGCGACTCCCGCCCGCCCCGCTCGCGCGGGCATCTGACGCATGACCTCGGACATCGACATCTCGCTCAACACTTGCTCTCGTTTGGTCCTTCGCCGTTTGACTTCTGGCCTCCTCAGCCCCGCAACTCCGGCTACTACGACCTCTGCTGACTTCTCGCTCCGGCTCAACGCCGTCGCCCTTTCAGGCGCAAGGCGAGATCTCCCCAGGTAAGAACGCACTCCTTCACTGCACAACCGCCGGATCTACGCCGCCTCGCCTTGATCACGAAAGCTTCGCGGTTCATGGCCCGCTCGCCCTGCTCGGCACCGCCTTCTATCCGGTTCTTGTCCATCGGCTCGCAGCTTCGCTCCGCGCTTCCTCCCCACACTCGGTCGCCCTG
>NZ_JBFUIU010000655.1:0-7571 GCF_056401695.1 Variovorax sp. P4_D9 | reverse complement strand
CATCCAGGATCTTCGTCTTCTCCATCGGTGGCGCGCCGCTGTAGCGCGCTCGCAATGCCTCGATCAACTCCTTGCGTGTTGCCATGCTGATTCGCCTCGTCACGTAGTGCTGCTCCCGTCGGACCATCCGACAGGTAGCAAGTTACGTGAGGCAACAGGTCAGCTCGGGTAGCAAATCCGACGAGTCAATGCGCCGGTTTTTTACCGGTGCCGGGCCGGTCCGGGAGGCGGGTTTAACGTGAGCCGATCGTCATTCAGCGAAGGTTCGCGTTTTGCCCGGCAAGAAGATCACGGACCACCAAGTGCAGAAGTACAAGCAACACCACCTGACGCTCAGTCAGGTCGCCGCAGCCGCCAAGGCCGGCATCAGTGAACGCAGCGCGCGGCGCATCGAACACAGGGAGGCATTGCCCTCTCAGCGCGAGGAGCGGGCATGGCGAACCCGCGCAGATCCGCTGGCCCCGGTATGGGCCAGCGAGGTCGTGCCGCTCCTCGAAGCCGACGGCGCACTCAACGCGGTCACGCTGCTGGAGGAGCTGCAGCGCCGCTATCCCGGTGACTACGGCTCGTCGAGCCTACGCACCCTTCAGCGCCGCGTACGCCAGTGGCGCGCCGTGCACGGGCCCGAGCGCGAAGTCTTCTTCGCGCAGGAACATCCGCCGGGCCGTCTCGGGCTGTCGGACTTCACCGTCTGCGACGAGCTCGAGGTGGTCATCGCTGGGGTCGCCTTCCCGCATCGGATCTACCAGTTCGCGCTCGCCCACTCGGGCTGGCGCCACGCTGTCGTCTTCGAGGGTGGCGAGAGCTTCATCGCGCTGTCCACTGGACTGCAATCGGCGCTGTGGCGCCTGGGCGGCGTCCCCGAGGAGCACAGGACCGACAGCCTGTCGGCCGCCTTCAACAACCTGGCCGAGGAACAAGAACTCACGCGCCGCTACGCTGCGCTGTGCAAGCACTACGAGATGCGCGCGAGTCGCTGCAACCCGGGCCAGTCGCAGGAGAACGGCTCGATCGAATCGCGCCACGATTCGCTCAAGACGGCACTCGACCAGGCACTGCGCCTGCGCGGCTCGCGCTGCTTCGACGAGCGTGCTCCGTACGAGGCGTTGGTGGCGACGATCGTGGCGCGGCTCAACGCCCGCGTAGCGGTACGTCTGGTCGTCGAGCGCGCCACGTTGCGCGCGCTGCCGCAGCGGCGCACCGCCGAGTACGAAGAGTTGCCTGCACGGGTGAGCAAATACGCGATCTTCACCGTGCGCGGCGCACAGTACAGCGCGCCGAGCCAACTCGTCGGTCAGCGCATGACGGTGCGCCTGTACACCGACCACATCGAGTGCTGGCTCGGTGGCACGTGCGTGCTCGAGCGTGCGCGCTTGAACCACTGCGACGGGCAGCGCCATCCGCGCGACATCGACTACCGGCACCTGATCGCAGCGCTCAGGCGCAAGCCCGGCGCCTTTGCGCGTTCGGTACTGCGCGATGCGATGTTCCCGCGTGCGGTCTATCGCCAGACCTGGGAGCGGCTGAGCGCGCAGCTGAGCGAACGCGACGCCTGCAAGACCATCGTCGGGTTGCTCGCGTTGGCCGCCGACGGTCACGAGGCTCAATTGGCCACCGAACTGGAACAGCTCATCGAGCTCGATCAGTTGCCCGACCTGCTGGCGCTGACCACGCTGCTTGCGCCGCGCCCCGGCGTGCTGCCGGACGTGAAGGTCGATTTGCCGGATCTGGCAGGCTTCGACGCCTTGCTGGGAGCGTCGGCATGAGCGCGGCCGTGGAAGGCCGCCTGGGCCTCATCCTGACCGATCTGAGGCTACCCACGGTCAAGCGGCTCGCCCTCGAGCTGTGTGCTCAGTCCGATCGCGAGGGCTGGCCTGGCAATCGACTGCTGGAGGCGCTGTTCGAGCACGAGATCAACGAGCGCGAAGTGCGCCGCATCGAGCGCCGCCGCATCGAATCGGGGTTGACCCCGGACAAGCGTCTGTCGAACTTCGACTTCGCCGCGGTGCCCAGCGTGTCCAAGGCCCAGGTGATGGCGCTGGCCGCGGGGACCGAGTGGCTCGATCGCGGCGCCAGCGTGCTGTTGTTCGGCCCGCCTGGCGTGGGCAAGAGCCACCTGATCAGCGGCCTCGGGCACGCGCTGATCGATGCCGGACGACGGGTCCTGTTCGTGCGCTGCTCCGAGCTCGTGCAGCGCCTGCAGACCGCACGACGCGACCTGCGCCTGGCCCACGAGTTGGCCAAGCTCGATCGCTTCGATCTGCTCGTGCTGGACGACCTGAGCTACGTGCGCCGCGATCAGGCCGAGACCAGCGTGCTGTTCGAGCTGATCGCCGAGCGCTACGAGCGAAAGAGCATCGCCATCACGGCCAACACGCCGTTCTCCCAATGGGGCGAAGTGTTCGTGGACGCCGCCATGACGGTGGCCGCGGTCGATCGCCTGGTCCACCACTCGACGATCCTCGAGATGAACGTCGAAAGCTACCGGCGTCGGGCCGCTCAGGCGGCACAGGCGCCGGCAAAACGCGCGCGCGCGGCGACAACTATCGAGAGCACTTGAACAAACTTCGCCCCGCATTGACTCGTCGGATTTGCTACCCGAGCTGACCTGTTGCCTCACGTAACTTGCTACCTGTCGGATGGTCCGACGGGAGCAGCACTACGTGACGAGGCGAATCAGCATGGCAACACGCAAGGAGTTGATCGAGGCATTGCGAGCGCGCTACAGCGGCGCGCCACCGATGGAGAAGACGAAGATCCTGGATGAGTTCGTGGCCTTGACCGGCTACCACCGCAAACACGCCATCCGGGTGTTGGGAGAAGAGGCCACCACGAAGGAAACGCGGGCACGCAATCGTCTGTATGACGAGGCGGTGCGGCAAGCGCTGACGGTGCTGTGGGAGGCCGCCGATCGAGTCTGCGGCAAGCGGCTGAAGGCCTTGATCCCGATGTTGGTCGATGCGATGGAACGCCATGGCCACCTCGAGCTGGACCCGGTCGTCAAGACCAAGGTCTTGCAAGTCAGCGCAGCGACCATCGATCGCGTGCTGGCCGATGCGCGTTCGCATATCGACGGGAAGCGCAGGCGCCGCACTGGCGTGGGCGCGGCCATCAGACGCAGCATTCCGGTGCGCACATTCGCCGACTGGCGGGATCCGGCGCCAGGCTTCTTCGAGATCGACATGGTCGAACACTGCGGCGGCCCGAAGACGGACGGTGACTACGTTCACACCCTGACGCTGACCGACATCGCCAGCGGTTGGACGGAATGCGTGGCAATGAGATTGCGCGACCAGATGCTGGTCATCGAGGCCTTCGAAAAGGTGACGGCGGATCTGCCATTCGCGATGCTCGGCATCGACTCGGACAACGACAGCACCTTCATGAGCCAGGCCGTGTTCGACTATTGCAAGGGCCGCGGCCTTGAGCAGACGCGATCACGACCCTACAAGAAGAACGACCAGGCCTGGGTGGAGCAGAAGAACGGCGCCGTCGTTCGGCGCCTGGTCGGCTATGGCCGCCTGAGCGGTCGCGAAGCTACGAAAGCCCTGGCGCAGCTGTACGAGTCGTCGCGGTTGTACATCAACTTCTTTCAACCCTCATTCAAGCTGAAGTCCAAAACGCGCGACGGCGCTCGTGTGCACAAGGTTTACTTCGCGCCGGCGACCCCATGTGAACGGCTTGTCGCCCACAGCGGCGTCGAGCCGGAGATCAAGGAGAAGCTGACGGCGCAATTCAAACGACTCGACCCAGTGCGGCTGCTGCAGGAAATCCGCAGCGCACAGCAGACGTTGAGCGAGATCGCGGCCCACGGCGCGCCGACTGAAGTGAAGTCGAGAAGTGCGGCCGATGTTGCAACGTTCCTTCAAAGCTTGTCGTCAGCCTGGACGGAAGGCGAAGTACGTCCGACGCATCGCAAGCAGCCCAAGGCCAAACACTGGTGGAGGACTCGGACCGACCCATTCGCCGACGCGTGGCCAGTCATTGAAGGGTGGCTGATCGCGGAGCCCTCGATAGCGGCCAAGGCCTTGATGGCTCGTCTGGTCGCGATGGTTCCAGAGATTTACGACGGTAAGGCGCAGCTGCGGACACTGCAGCGCCGGGTGAAGGCCTGGCGCAGCGCGCGCGTCACGGAAATGGTTCTGGGCGGTCTCCGCAGTCCCGCCGCAGTGCCGGCCGAGGTCTGAAACGGATAGACAGTAACCGCGCCTGTCTGCCGGGTGCGAACCGCCTGGCTTCCCCGGCGCTGGCTGATCGATCAGTGAGCACACTTTCGACGGAAATCGGGTTCAGGGGAGGGAAGTCTCCCTCCCCGCCTTAAAGGCGTGGACAACTTCGGAGTACCGAAGTTGCCCACCCCACGGCTCCCCTCCCTCTTGATTGAAAAAATCCCCCGAAACCGGGACCACCGGTCGGGTAACATTTCTCCGTGAGGCAACACGGCGGACAAGATAGTTGACGCCGGCCACCCAGGTGACACGCGAAGCTGTTCAGAAGTGGATCAAGCAAGCGGGGCTGAAGTCCGACAGTTTCTTGTTCCCAAGCCGCGTTCACAACTCACCACATCTTGGGACGCGGCAGTACGCCCGAATTCTCGGGGGCTGGGTCGAGGAACTTGGACTTGATCCCGCAGACTACGGTACCCATTCGATGCGGAGAACCAAGGCGACGTTGATCTACCGGCGCACAAAGAACTTGCGTGCTGTGCAGTTGCTGCTTGGGCACCTCAAACTTGAATCAATCGTGAGATACCTCGGAATCGAGGTCGACGACGCGCTGGAGATCTCCGAGCAAACTGAGATCTGATCGAGCGGCCATCGGGCATACCATTCGATTACCGAACACAAGCGAAGCGATTGGCTGGTGCGCCCGACTTACCCGCGCGTGGCCGTTTGGCATGTCAACTGAAAGGCAGCTTGCTGGAGCAACGTCGGAGTAGCGATACCGGCCAGAAGCGGTCCTTCCGTCCAGGCGCGCAGCCGGTCAGGCCCGTCCGTGCTATTGCTGCGGAACGCGTCGCCAGTTGTTGCCTGGCCCTGTCGAAAGACCGCCGCCAGGACCTGTAGATAGGCCACCACCAGGCCCGGTCGACAGTCCACCCCCTGGGCCAGTGGACATGCCACCTCCAGGTCCCGTGGAGAGCCCTCCGCCCGGCCCCGTGGATAGGCCTCCCCCTGGGCCRGTGGAAAGTCCGCCGCCTGGGCCGGTGGAGAGGCCGCCTCCAGGACCGGTAGACAGGCCCCCACCGGGTCCGGTTGATAGACCGCCTCCTGGCCCAGTCGAGCACGGTCCGCCGGGTCCGGTGTAGCCCACGCAATTTGCGAACGCGCCCGCCGAAACTAGCGTCATAGCGGCGGCGAGCGCCACAAACTTTGGCTTCATGTCTTTTTCCTCAGAAGCAGCCGCATGATTGCGGACCGTCCGAGCCAGTATGGACGTCAACCGATGGGCAAGGATGCAAGAGCGACGAATCAAGGGCGCTTACGCGACTTTGTGGGCAGTTCCAGCCTCAACTGAGACAGAATTCGGCCAAAACCGGAGAAGTACATCGCGTCGCCCCAATCACTGCTCACGGGCCATTCACGAACGCTCGGAGCGCCGCAGCGCCGCGTACAACCAGGTAGACCCCAAGGAGACATCAATGACGGTCAAGCGTATGGAYAACGTCGGCATCGTAGTGGACGACATCGATGCGGCCATCGAGTTCTTCATTGAACTTGGTCTCGAACTCGAAGGACGCGCCCCGGTTGAAGGAGACTGGGCAGATGGCGTCACTGGATTGCGCGGCATGCGCGTCGAGATTGCCATGATGCGTACGCCGGACGGTCATAGCCGACTCGAGTTGTCCCGCTTCCTCGCGCCGCCTGTGGCCGCAGACCATCGCAGCGCCCCTGTGAACGCTCTCGGTTACCTCCGCGTCATGTTCACCGTGGAGGACATCGACGATACGCTCGCCCGACTCGGTGGCCGCGGCGCGAAGCTTGTCGGCGAAGTGGTTCAGTATCAAAACATGTATCGGCTTTGCTATATCCGGGGGCCCGAAGGCATTCTCATTGGGCTCGCCCAACAACTCGGGCAGCAGAGCTCCCGAGAAAATCCCATAGGACATAAGCGTTGAGAACTGAAGAGTTGACGTCTAACCCGTTGCTGGAGCGGGCCGTCAAAGGTTGCCTTCGCCATTTTTTGCCCGCCGTTCAACGTCAACGTTGGACTGCAGTCGGCTGTGGACCCTTCATCGAGGCGGCGGAATTCGGGCAGTGGCATCCGGGAGGCGATTTGGCAAACACGCGGATGAACAAGGAGCAAACGACGTGAAGGCCGAACAGCGCGAAATCCTCATCGAAAAATTGAAGTCCCGGTTCAAGCAGAACATGCACAGGCACCCAGGCGTTGACTGGACCGATGTCCATGGTCGTCTGCGAGGCAGCCCCGACAAGCTGAGGTCGCTATATGAGATGGAAAGGACGGGGGGCGAACCCGATGTCGTCGTCATGGCGGACGATGGCGGCGCCTACCTTTTTTATGATTGCGCCGCTGAAAGTCCGCAGGGGCGCAGAAGCCTGTGCTACGACGCGGAAGCCTTGAATTCCCGGAAACAGAACAAACCGCAAGACAACGCAATGGACATAGCTGCCGCAATGGGCGTCGCGATACTGACGGAGGTGCAATATCGCGCACTTCAGCAGTTCGGCGAGTTCGACTTGAAGACGTCAAGTTGGGTGGCAACCCCGCCCGACGTCAGAAAGCTCGGAGGCGCGCTTTTTTGCGACAGGCGTTACGGCAAGGTCTTTGTCTATCACAACGGGGCGGAGTCTTACTACGCCGCGCGAGGATTCAGAGGCTCTGTGAGCGTCTGAAACCGAACGCCGTATTCGGCCAACTCCTGTCGTTCGCGATCGCCGCGGAAGAAGGCATCCCTCGGGAGTCAAACCGGCTGACCCGGCGCGCGCCCTCCGACGAATTGAAGCGCAACAGACCGCGATGCTGCTGCTGGCCTGCGAGGGCAGAGTCGGCTGCGGATTCGCTGATCACTCACGGCTCCAGCCTCCAAGTGCGGGGCTAGTCACGCGCCAGGTCACTACCGAGCGCCCACCTAGCGCCGTCAAGCGAGAGGTCGCCGCATCTTCAGCAGCCAGCCGAAGCTGGCCACCCTTGAACGGGGAACTAACAGTTTCCTTTTTTTGCCTGTCCGGGCGGGCATTGCTTTCCGTACCCGCCGCCGGGATTGCCTGGGGCCTCGGGGTAGACAACACACCCGCCAAGCATGGCCGTTGCGAAGAGTGCTGCGACTAGCTTCTTCATGGAATGTCCTGTCCTTTTCCATCGTTGGAATCCGAGCATAGCCGCCTTGTTTTGAGATCGCGCCGGCAGTGTTGCAACGACGCCGCGTTCTGTGTGCGGGTTCTTGCTCGGAGCGTTTGCACGTGTACAGAATGTGAAATATTCCCATATTCCATTCTGGAGATAGAAAATGAAAACCTTCGCCTGCATACGTGCCGCGTTGTCCGCGGTAGTGCTGGGATCCCTCCTGGCCTGCGGAGGCGGCGGCTCGATTCCCGTCGCCGCCACAC
>NZ_JBFUIU010000654.1:0-5010 GCF_056401695.1 Variovorax sp. P4_D9 | reverse complement strand
CCGCGCATCCCGCGGCCGCTGCCAGGGCGGCCACTTCGGTCGCCGAGGTGATTCATCCGCAGGCCGTGAGCCTGGTGCACCAGCAGCTCGACCTGCTGGCGACCGCCGTGTTCCGCTGGCACGGCGAGGCGTGGCCGGGGGTCCCGATGGACTGGTCGGTCGAGAAGGACGCCGGCGCACCCGACGCCGACCCGGCCGTCGATGACCACCCGCAACGCTGGGCGACCCGGGTGTCGCTGAGCCTGCCCCGGCTCGGACAGGTGGACGTTCGCCTGAGTCTTGCGGGGCCGGGCCTGCAGGCGCGGCTGGCGGCCAGCGAGCCCGGCACAGTGTCGGTGCTGCACGCCGACGGCCGCTCGCTGGTGCAGCGGCTGGAAGCCGCTGGCCTTCGGGTGCAGAAGCTTCAGGTGGCGCCGATGGAGAAGCTGCCGGCGAACGGCGGGGAGGGCGCAGCGTGATCACCTCGATGGACGATCGGCAAAGCGCCGTGGCGCTGTCCTATGCCGACAAGACGCGCGCTCCCGTGGTCGTGGCCAAGGGCTACGGCGTGGTGGCCGAATCGATCATGCGCGAGGCAAGGGACAACGGACTGTATGTCCATGCCTCGGCGGGGCTGGTCAAGCTGCTGATGCAGGTCGATCTCGACCGGCAGATTCCGCCGCAACTCTATCTCGCCGTGGCGGAAGTCATGGCCTGGATCCATGGCCTCGAAAGCCGCGCCGAGGCGCCGCCCGGCGGCAAATGAAATATGTCACGCCGTCCTGATGTCGAATGAACCCTTTTGTTTAAATATCAATGATTGTTCATTGGATTGAAGCGGATTTTGCAGAAAAATGAGTGCTTTCTAGTGCAGCCGTGTTTTTAGTACTTTATTAATCATTTGATGAAGCGCAGTCGCCTATTTGACTTGTAAACAGTTTAGGTTACTTTCGATTGGAGAGTATGCGGCATTCGTTGGGGGTGTAAGAAAAGTCTCACTTTTTGAAACCGCTCTCAAAGCGCCTGATGAAGTTGTTAAAAATTGTGTATAGACTGCAAACTTGATGGAAATGAGACATGGAGACATGCATGTCAGTGGCCCGCTGGAAGGCGATCTCGATGGAAGCCGCTGTCATTCATGTGCCCCCTTCAGGTGTTCGCGGCGATCCATTGAAGCTGAATGCAGATGAGAAGAATTCGGTTTTTGAGCGGATATCGTCGCAAAAAACAGACCTGCAAGGTGATGTACGGTGCTCAAGGTCAATTGAATCCATAAAAGAATTATTTTAAATTGCTAGATTCTGTGTTTAATACACATTGATTAATTGGAGTTCAGAGTGGAAATCGATAATGATGTGGATGGGGTCAACCACATCTCGAAAGAGATTGGCGACATCAACCTGGCTTATATGCTGCTCGCTCAAAAGCTTGCCAAGCAGGATCGTGCCGCGGCAATGTACCGTCTCGGTGTCGGGCGTGAATTGGCTGATTTGCTGGCCAACATGTCCTTGACGCAAATCGTCAAATTGGCGACCTCCAATTTCCTGCTCTGCAGCTTCCGTCTCGATGATCACCCCATGTTCGCCGTGTTCGGGGAGGGCAAGGACAGCGCGCTGCAGCAGGCGCACATGTCGATCCTGATGGCTGCGCGCCAGCTTCAGCCGCGTGATACGGATGCGCTGGCATGAGCCGGCCGGCCGTTCCGAAGGTCGATGCCGATGCGCTGCCCCGCGAAGGTGCCCGGCCGACCGCCAAGAGCGTTCTCGGCGAGGTGCGCCAGGTCCAGCTGGCGGTTGAACTGATCGAGCTCGGGGCCCGCCTGCAATTCCTCGAAGCCGAGGTCGGACTGAGCCGCGAGCGGCTCATTCGCCTCTACAAGGAACTGAAGGGCGTCTCCCCGCCTAAAGGCCTGCTGCCGTTTTCTACCGACTGGTACATGACCTGGCTGGCCAACATCCATTCGTCGATGTTCTACAACCTGTACCGGTTCATGCTGGTCGAGGCCAACGAGACCGGACTGCAGGCGCTGATCAAGGCCTATCGCCTCTACACGGAGCAGATCGGAGCCCATGGCGGCGACATCGTGCTGGACTTCACGCGGGCCTACACGATGGTCCGGTTCTTCGACAGTGACATGCTGCAGCTGAGCACGTGCAGCCGCTGCGGGGGGCATTTCGTCGCCCATGCGCATGATCACAAGCACGGCTATGTCTGCGTGCTGTGCCGCCCGCCGTCCCGGGCCGGCAAGACGCGCTCCCCGAAGCGCGAGCAAGAAACTGCCAAGGCGCCGCAGGTCTCGCCGCCTCCTGTCCTGGCCGTGCATGCCGCGCCGAGCGCCGACGCGACCCCTTGAAAGCGGCAGATTATTTCAACTCTTCATTCTTGATTTGATGCCTGCGGGCAAAAGGGGACGCGCGTGCTCGTGCTGGTTGGATACCTGGTAGTGATTGGGGCCGTTTTCGGCGGCTACGCCCTGATGGGCGGGCATTTCGGCGTCCTGTTCCAGCCCGTCGAACTGCTGATGATCGGTGGCTCCGCGCTCGGCGCCTTCATCGCCGGCAACAACGGCAAGACCATTAAGGCGACCATGAAGGAACTGCCGCTGCTGCTGCGTTCCTCCAAGCACAACCGCCAGCTCTACATGGACCTGCTGGCGCTGCTGTACGAGCTGCTCGCCAAGGCGCGCAAGGACGGCATGATGAAGCTCGAGTCCGATGTCGAGAATCCGAAGCAGAGCGAGATCTTCGGGCGCTACCCGGCGCTCATGGCCGACAAGGAACTGATGGAGTTCCTCTGCGACTACCTGCGCCTGGTGATCAGCGGCAACACCGACCCCTTCGAGATCGAGGCCCTGATGGACCACGAGATCGAGACCATTCGCCACGAGGCTGAGGTGCCCCAGCACAGTCTGGCCGGTGTCGCCGACGCGCTGCCCGCGCTGGGCATCGTGGCCGCGGTGATGGGCGTGGTCCACGCGCTGGCCTCGGCCAACCTGCCGCCCGACGTGATGGGCGCCCTGATCGCGCACGCGCTGGTCGGCACCTTCCTCGGCGTGCTGCTGGCCTACGGTTTCGTGGCGCCGCTGGCCTCGCTGATCGGCCAGAAGGTCGAGGAGGCGATGAAGGTCTACCAGTGCGCCAAGGTCACGCTGCTGGCCAGCCTGAACGGCTACGCCCCCCAGCTCGCGGTCGAGTTCGGCCGCAAGGTGCTGTTCTCGACCGAACGTCCTTCCTTCACCGAACTTGATGACCACGTTCGGGAAGTCAAGGCACGCTGAGTTCCCGGGACGGGATATGAGCGCAGAGAAGCACCGCGTCATCATCAAGCGGGTGGCGGCCCCTGGGGGCGGCCGTCATGGCGGGGCCTGGAAGATCGCCTATGCCGACTTCATGACCGCGATGATGGCCTTCTTCCTGGTCATGTGGCTGCTGTCGATCTCGACGCCGAAGCAGCGCGCGGGCATCGCCGAGCACTTCCGGATGCCGCTCAAGGCGGCGCTCTCGGGCGGCGACAAGTCCAGCCTGGGCAGCAGCATGATCCCGGGCGGCGGCGACGACCTCACGAAGACCGAAGGCGAAGTCAAGAACGCCGACCCGAGCGAGGAAGAGCTGGACGCGCAAAGGCTGGCCGACATGAAGCAGAAGCTCGACGCGCTGATCGAGAACAGCCCGGTCTTCAAGCAATTCCGTTCGCAGATCCTGATCGACATCACGACCGAAGGATTGCGGCTGCAGCTGGTCGACAGCGAGAACCGGCCGATGTTCGACCTTGCCAGCGCACGCGTGGTGCCGCACATGCGGGCGATCCTGCGCGAGCTCGGGCCGAAGCTCAACGAGCTGCCGAACAAGATGACGCTGTCGGGCCATACCGACGCCATCGTCTACACCAACGGCGACAAGGCTTACGGCAACTGGGAGCTGTCGGCCGACCGGGCCAATGCCTCGCGGCGCGAACTGGTGATCGGCGGCATGGCCGAGTCCAAGGTGCTGCGCGTGGTCGGCCTCTCCGACAGCATGCACCTGAACAACGCCGATCCGCGCAACCCGATCAATCGGCGCATCAGCATCATCCTGCTGAACCGCCAGACCCAGGACCGGATCGAGCGCGAGAACAGCGGCGACGTTCCGGCCATGCGCGCCGGCACGCTGAAGGCCGGAGCGCCGGCCGGCAGCGGCGACATGAAGCCGACCTCATTCAAACCCTCGGCCCCGACGCAGTAACCAACGACAGACCCAGCGCCGGCGTTCAGCGCCGGCATCGGAACACAAGATGGACCTCAGCCAGTTTTCCCAAGCATTCTTTGTCGAAGCGATCGAGCTTCTGGCACAGATGGAGCAACAGCTCCTCGAACTCGATGTCGAGTCGCCGGACAGCGAGCAGCTCAACGCGATCTTCCGTGCAGCGCATTCGATCAAGGGCGGAGCCGCCACTTTCGGCTTCACCGCGCTGACCGAAACAACGCACGTGCTGGAGACCCTTTTGGACCGGGCACGCCATGGCCAGCTGCGCCTGAGCGGCCCGATGATCGATGCCTTTTTGGAAACGAAGGACGCCTTGCAAGAACAACTCATTGCCTACCAGGCGGGCAAAGAGCCTGAAGCCGAACGCGTTGCCCTGATCTGCGCCGTGCTGCAGCAACTGGCGCGCGAGAACGACGAGGGTGGTGCATCGGCGTCGCCCGCACCGGCACCCGTCGCGGCTGCCGCCCCGGCGCCCGCGCCTGCCGCGGCCAGCGCGTCATCCGGCGCGCTGCGCATCCGCTTCACCCGCCTGTCGGACAGCGAATGCGAGCTGCTCGCCGGCGAACTCGGCAACCTCGGCAACATCGCCTCGCGCACCCGCAGCAACGACCAGCTCACCGTGATGCTGGAAACCACCTGCGAACCCGAGGACATCATCGCCGTCTGCTGCTTCGTGATCGACGAGTCGCAGATCGATATCTCGCGCCAGGCGGCCGAAGCCGCCGAGCTGCCGGCCGTCGCCGCGCCGGCGCACGCCGCCGAGGCCAGCGTCAAGCCGCAGGCCGCGGTG
>NZ_JBFUIU010000653.1:0-5011 GCF_056401695.1 Variovorax sp. P4_D9 | reverse complement strand
GGATGGCTGCGGGCGAGCGCGTTCGGGCTGAAGAAGTCATTGCCCTCTATCGAGACAGGAACGGTCCGGGGCCCAAGACGTTCGACCAGGCGAGCAAGCGCTGAATCGACCGGCAGAATGCGGCCAGGACCAGTCCTTCGCGCTGACTGCTCAGTTCGCCCGAAAGCGGCCTTTGACGATCAGCTTGGCTTTCCCCGGCGCGCAATGAGTGCGCCCTCGATCGCTTCACAGGTAGCCGCCGTGTTCGGAGTGGCCGCCAGGCGCATCGCAACATCCTTGCAATTTGCGCTCACCGAGTTCGCTGACAGCAGCGAGGCCATGCCGATTGGCAAGACCGGGGTCTGCGTCAAGTCAAAAGGTCCCAAACAGCAGCTCGGTGTACTTCTTGTTCACGGCCGCGCTGCGTTTGCCATCGGCACTGTAGTACCGATCTGCGCGGCATAGGCGCTCTTTAACGTCGCAGAACACGCCGTTGGCAAAGGTGAACTCGGTCCGGTCGAAGTCCCCCTGTGAGGCCAGCTTGGTCGCGGCCTTTTTTTTGCCGAGGTACTTTTGGGTGAGCTCGAGCGAAATGCCTTTGCCATTGGCACACACGTAGCGGTCGCAGAGGACCCGCGGCGCTGGCGATCGCAGCGCGACCTGCTTTGCGGCGTGGGCGGGGACAGCGGATACGGCGATCAGAAGAGCCAGAGACAACGGAAAGTGGCGTGGGATTTTCATGCAGGCGGATTGTGGCTTGTCCGCGAAGGCAGCGCCGGACTGGTTGGCCGCGCCGCGACGGCTTCACGTGCGTCGTGCTGCGTGGCCGCCGGGTATGGCCCAAATGCCCGGGTGGGAGGATCATGACGCCGGCAGGGGAGCGACGAGGCGGCGCAAACGATGGCCGGGACGTTGAGCCAGCCTCGACCGCAGTGGGGGTGTGACCTACTTGTGCGCAGTCCGGTGGCGGATTGTGCTCGGAACAGGTCGCTCGGAGGCAGAGCGCGGCCACAACCGGTCGCTCGGACTTGGGTTACGTCTTGCGCGGCGGCCGCGCGTCCTTGCGGGCAGGTTCRCTGCCATCGTCGCGATAGCGCAGTTGGTTGCCGACTCGGCTCGGGTACTTCARCGCGTCCATCGATCCTGCTCGTCCCGTGAAAGGGCGCATCTCGCTGCCGTTGTACGTTTCGCGGTGCAWRGGGGGCCTGGGTCCGATCGTYGGCACCGSAGCGGATAYGCGCTGCTCGTCTTGSCCTYGCAGCGCCTCGCTCCCCTTGACCGTGATCGTGTGTAGATGGCCTGGAGTCCCGTCGTGTCGGGGGCTGGAAACTTCCCGGACGTAGCCCTGTGCACGCAGTGCCGCCAAATCTTCGGCAACCGGTCGGCCCAGGCTCTGGGCGATGGCGATGCCGAGAGAGAGGTCCATGCGGGCAACTGCGCGGCGAGATGGTCCGGGGTGAGGAAAGCAGAGGATGGGGGAGTCATCTCGCATTCTCCACGCATCGCGCCACAAAGCGAAATCGAAACATTGACCGAGTTCGCAGCAGAGCCTTTCGGAGTCGTTTCCTGTGACTTGATTCGGGCCACAAGCCACTGACCGCGAACGGCTGCTATTCGGCCCGGCTGATGTGCTCTTCGGCGTCACTCACAGAAGCGCACGATCAGCGGCGTAGAGCGAGGGAGCGTCGCAAGATATTCGCCTCGGTGAAGATCGCGTCCCCGGCGAACTCCAACAGCTTGACAGAGCCACGCGCGGCGTCCTCGTTCCCGTGCCCGCACGCATCGGCGACGATCACGGGAATGAAGCCGAGATCTGCAGCGTGTCGGGCGGTAGGCTCGATGCCGATTTCCATGGCAAGGCCGACGATCGCGATCGCGCGGATGCCACAGTCACGCAGCGCAAAGGACAACGGCGTTCCTTCGAACGCGGACATCGCAATCTTGTCGAAGATGGGCTCGCTTTGAAGCGGCGCGAGCTCAGGGACGATCTGGAACCCCGGCGAGTCGCGCAGGAACCACGGCTGCACGTCGTCGGGGCTGTCGAGACGTTGCCAGCTCATCGCCATCCGATACTGGAACGAACCCATAAACTCGCGCGGCAAGGACAGGTGCCGCGTGAAGCACACGCGCATCCCGGCTTCGCGCRCGATGGTCAACACGTCATGCACGCGTGCAGTGAGAGCGGCGCCATCCGACACCTGGCTGACGATCCCGACTTGCATGTCGTACACGAGCAGAGCGATGTCCCTGGGATTGCAGACATCGTCGAGCGTGCGCGGGATGGTGAGACCGAATGCTTTTTCCATCGCGTTTCTCCTGGACAAGCTGGCAGGCCACCGAGGGTCATCCATTGCATGCATGCAACACGCTCTGGTCTCCCTTCGGCCACCTCGGCGCCGAGTCTTGCACATTTACTGCGCACCTGCAGGAGTTCCAGAGACTGACCGCCGCCCTAGACGCGGCGAGCGCGGAGGCGGAACGCTTGGGGGAACAGCTCGCCAAGCTCCGATCGGCGCAGGAGGTAGCACCTTGGCACGCGGCCGGCCCGAGTCGCTAGCTGCAAGCCGGCCCGCTTCAGGCCCCGTGATGCCGCCGGCGCCTTGGGCTACAGTCGGCCAGAACCCGCCCTCCGGCGGGTGGCAGAATTTCGACTGGAGCCACATCGGCCAAACGGAGCACACCGTGCTGATATCTGCCACTGTCAGGAACTCCCAGACCCGGCACGAAGTCTCCGTGCGTACGGGCGAAGGCACACAGTCTCTTGTCGTGCCCTCCAAGCCTTCTGGCAAAGGCTCCGCGGTCAATGGTGGCGAGTTCCTCATGCTCGCGCTGGCGACCTGCTACTGCAATGACCTTTACCGCGAGGCTGAACGCCTTAGTGTCCCCGTCGAAGGGGTCGTGGTCGAGGCGACAGCGGATTTTCCGGGCATCGGCCTGGCGGCCACCAACATTCAATACGAAGTCAAGGTGTCGTCACCAGCGACGCCTGAGGACATCGCGGACCTGGTGCGGCAAACGGATGCGGTCGCAGAAGTTCACAACACCATTCGCGCGGGCGCTCCGGTCACCCTTTCGAGGGACCACGCTGAACGGTGAGTTGCCCTTCGTATCCGGGACATGTGGCAGCATCCGGCCAAAATCGGCCCTCCGAGCCCAGACCAGAACCATGAAGAAGTTCAGACACCATTCGTACTTTGCCAAGCCGCGCCAAGAGCAGCTGCATCTGTTTTCGCACGTCTGCTTCTCGTGTCGCAAATCTTTCAAGAAGCCAATGCGCGCGCTCGCCCGGCTCTGCCCGCAGTGTCACGGACCGATGGTGAGGCTCAGTCGCAAGTTCCCGACGCCCAAAATGACCGATATCGACCAGTGGCGAAAGGTCGAGTACCTGGTCAGCCACGGATTCCGCTTTCAATCCATCCACGAGCAGCCGAGCGGAACACTCGTGCACTATCCAGCGACCTTGGCCGAGGCGAAACTATTCGTCGAGCGATACGTCGGTCGAGTCCGATAGCGGCCCAGGAACGGACACTGAGGACCGCTGCTTGAATCGGATACAACATCCGCATGAATCCCGTCGCACTGCCAGACCACCAGTCCTCCGAACGCCATGGGCTCGTCATCATCGAGGGCATCATGGGCTCCGGAAAGTCGACAACCATGAGGTTCGTCGCGAAGGCGCTCGAAGATGCAGGCCGGCCGGCGCTTGCTGTTCACGAGCGCGCCGACCCGCATCCTGTCCGAGCGACCGACGAGCTCCAGCACTGGTTCGAACCCTGGCGTGAATCCACGGCTGAACAGCTGGCGAGTCGAGCAGTTTCAAGGTGGCGCTCGTTTGCTGAAGAGGTTCAACCTGGCCCTGCAGTGCCCGTGCTGGACGGCCAGCTCTTTCACGGCGACCTTACCAATCTCTTCCTGATGGAGGCGAGCTTCGATGAAATCGCGGCGTACTGCCAGAGCTTGGCCCAGGTCATCGGACCATTGCGCCCGCTCGTCGTCTACCTGCGGCAGGAGAGCGTGGAGCGCGCCGTGCGCACCGTTTGCGCAGAGCGGGGGGAGGCCTGGGTGAATTATCAGGTCGACTGGAAGTTGAAGGGACCGTACGCGGTGCGCCGGAACTTGGTTGGTCTCGAAGGCCTCATTGCGCTGTACCAGGACTACCGACTCATGACGGACGCGCTGTTCGACCGACTGACGCTGGACAAGCTGGTCATTGAGAACTCGGAGCGAGACTGGCCGCGGTACAACCTGCAGGTCCTCGAACGACTCGGGCTGGACGGCGTACCAAGCGCCAATTGTGGTGCGTACCCACAGACAGAATCCGGCCAGAAGCAGCCGGTCGTCCTCGACGCCTAGTTTGGATGGGACATGAAATCACTTCGCCTCGCCTGGGAGCCCGAAAACACAACCCCGCTCTCCGCCATTGAAGAGCGTATGCGTTCTTATAAGGCGACGAGGGGCGTCACCATCTTGGGCAATGGGACTCTGCTGTTCATCACCGCCGGTGAAGACGACGAGGCCGACGCTCGTCGCGCCTTGGACGAAGCGCGATTTCTGACCGACTTTCGCAGTGTCGAACTGAAGGAAGGCGGCTACATGGTGGCTTTCCACGATGCCGTCGCTGTGTTCGTTGGAGCTGAGGAGTTCAAAGAGCGGCGGAGCGAAGTGGAGGCTCGGCAAGCGGAATTGCGCTTTCCTGAGGAGCACTTCTTTGTGCCTGGCGACTCCGGCCCAGATAGCATCCTGGTCGGCCTCTACGCAAGGGGAAAGCTCCAGCGGGATTGCTACAACTTCCGCTTCTTCAAACGAATCTAGGCACCTTGGAACACGTGTCAGCCTGCGGCCAGAACCCGACATTCGATGACAGGGCTCAATCTGCCCGATCGCCGACGTTCGCGGCGTGCACACAACAAGGGCCTGAGATCTGAGCCGCCTTGCCGACGTACCTGTTTGGGGGTATATCGGCATGCGTGAGGCATCCGCCCTGTTTTCGTACGGTCGAGTTGCAGACCGGAAAGGAGCGCCAGTGAAGAAA
>NZ_JBFUIU010000652.1:0-5013 GCF_056401695.1 Variovorax sp. P4_D9 | reverse complement strand
TCACGAATCCCGGCGCGCCGTGGCAGAACTGAACGAGACCGGGTGATTCGCTGAGCGGCCCCGACTCGAGCCTGGCGCGCCAATTGGCGTGCGCTCCGTCGCGCTCGGCCGTCTGGCGGACCGTGTGGGCGATGCACGCCTGCCATTGGGACCAGGCTTCAGGGTCGAGAAGATGCCGCCCATGGATGAGCACGGCGGCCGTGGCGGCGAAGCCGTGAACGGCATCCAGGAAGGCGTAGGTCTCGCCATACAGGTCCTGCGTCCAGTAGTGGCAGTCGTGCTCCGCCGACCAGTGCAGTTGCGACCAGAGCTGTCCGGCCGTCGCACGGTAGAACTCGGCCCAGGTCGCATCGCCCGTTTGCTGTTGCATGAACAGAGACGCCAGCAGGGTGCCGGGCGAGCCCCACATCAGCTCCCGAGCAGGGTGTTCGCGGGTGGCTTCGACGAGCTTGACGAGTTCGGCGCTGGTCTCGCCGGAAGGCGAGTGCCAGTGCTTGAGCAGCTGGATGGCCGAGTCGCCCATGAGATAGCTGCCGAATGGCTTTCCGCTCCCGTGGCCCATCGCTTGTCGATTGGGCCCCAGAAGAGAATCCACGTAGCCGCCGTAGTCCCTCTTCAGGCGGCACGCGCCCCGGGCCTCCAGGTAGCGAAGGGCCCAAAAAACGCCACAAGCACCCCAGTAGAGCATGTACGAGGGGGCCGGGTCCGGGCTGTCGTTCGGATGGGTGGGCCACAGCTTCTCGGGTGAGAACCTGGCCTCCGCGTCCGTTACGATCCGCTCGATCGTCCGGCGGGCGATGGCCTCGTCCCAGGCGCGGGCGACGAGCGGTTCATGACGCGCCGGGTCGAACAGCAGAGTGGTCATGGACGCAGTCTACAAAATGGCCGCGCCCGCGGCCTGCGGTCCTTTGCTAAGCGTGTGGCTGGCGGGCAGGTCGACATGATGATGGCCGGCCGTGACTCCCACCCGGCCGCTGGCCAAGGCCGGCAAGGTCCGGACAATGAGGTTCTGCTGAAGCCCGGACGTCAAGGCGCACTTCGCCGCTGACGATGTGACGCCGGTCGGCGGCACGCCCGAGCAGTTCAAGCAAGTCATCCGCGGCGACATGGAACGCTGGCAGCGGATCGTCAAGAACGTGGGCATCAAGGTTCAATGAGCATGAACCCGGCAGCGCTCACCCCTGTCCGGAGACCAGCTTGAGTCCGATGACGCCTGAGAGGATGAGAACGATGCAGAGGATCCTCATCGGCGCAGCGGAATCGCCAAGGACCACGATGCCGACAATCGCGGTGCCCGCCGCTCCGATGCCGGTCCAGACTGCGTAGCCTGTCCCTATGGGCAGGGTACGCAGCGAGAACGAGAGCAGAAGAACGCTCGACAAGCCAGTCGCGACCGTGAACAGCGAGGGCAACAATCGCGTGAAACCTTCAGACGCCTTCATCGCGAATGCAAATGCGATTTCGAGAATGCCGGCGATACCGAGTAGTGCCCATGCCATGAGGGTCAAGTCCATTCGTTGATTCGAGAAGCGAGGGATGGCGAACCGGCGAACCCGTGCGCGAAGCACTCGCCCCCGAGTTGTTTCAAGCGTTGGCAGCAGCAGAGGGGGTCGATCGGAAGCTGATGCCGAATCGATTGAAGGCGTTCATCAAGCCGATCGCATAGGTGAGATCGGCGAGTTCCTGGTCGCTGAACTCGGCGGCGGCGGCTTCATAGTCGGCGTCGGAAACGCCGGTATCGGCGACGCGCGTGACGGTTTCCGCCCAAGCGAGCGCAATGCGCTCGCGCGGACTGAACACAGCTCCCGCGTCGCGCCACACGGGCACCAGCACGAGCTTGTCCACCGCAAGGCCGGCCTTGAGCAGGTCGCGCGAGTGCATATCGATGCAATAGGCGCAGCCATTGATCTGCGAAACGCGCAGGTACACGAGATTGACCAGATCTTTTGGCAGTCCACTCTTTTGCAGAGTGACGTACACCCCTCCGAAAGCCTTGTAGCCTTCAGGAGAAGCCTTGGTGTAGTCGATGCGATTGTTCACGATGATGATCCTCATACGGGTGGGTTGGAGGACTCGATCGTGCTGCATCATGGCTTGGTCCGGAAGGTCCATGATCTGTCATTGGTGCTGGGCCATGATTGCCGCTGATCCACACTTTTCGCCGTTAGATCAGTCGCAGGATTCGCTTCGCGAGCTTCTCGGCCGTGCCCCGGGAGTCGATGTTCGTGAAGTTGAGAAGCAATGCCGAGGCCTTGTCGCCACGCATCGCCCAGTCCGACAGTGCTTCTCCGTGCAGCCCGTCTTGCTGCATGCGGGCAACCAGCCGGCGATCCGATTGCTTGCCTCGCATCCGCAGGATCAGGTGCATTCCTCCGGGTTGCGAGTCGATTTGCATGTGTCTCCCCAGCACGCTCTCCAGGCCTTTCGCTGTGGCCTCCCGGCGCTCGGCATAGAGCTTTCGCATCCGTTGGATATGGCGCGCGAAGTGCCCCTCCCTCATGAAGGCTGTGACGATCGCCTGCGACAGCTCGGGACTGCCGCCCGCGAAGACTTGACTGATCTGCTCGAAGCGCTCGACCTGCGTCTCTGGCACGACAAGATAGGCCAGCCGAACGCTCGGGAACAGCACTTTGCTGAACGTGCCCGCATAGAGCACTCGCCCATCGCGATCCAGGCTCTTCAATGCGGGCAGCGGGCGGCTGACATAGCGGTACTCGCCGTCGTAGTCGTCTTCGATGATCCATGCGTTGTGGCGCCCAGCCCAATCCAGCAGCGCCAAGCGGCGAGGGAGGGACAAGGACACGCACAGCGGGCTCTGGTGCGCAGGCGTGACCACAGCGGCCCGCGCCCGCGGCGCATTCTTGATTCCCTCAGCAACGACCATGCCCTCCCGATCCACCGGCACCGGGACGGCTGCGATATGCATATGGCCCAGTACTTCCCGGGTCGGTGGGTATCCGGGGTCTTCGAGCCAAACGCGATCTCCGGCCTTCAGCAAGGCATGGCCGATCAACCCCACGGTATGACGGTAGCCGGACGTCAGGAATATCTGGGACGGAGCGCAGTCGATCCCGCGCGATACGTGGAGATAGGCGGCGATCTCGGCTCGCAGTGCCTGCAGGCCGTAGACCGAGGGATGAACCATGTCCGATGGTTGCATCGCACGGACGCAACGCGCGCCCAGGCGAGCCCATATCTTTCGAGGAAACACATCCAGGGCAGGCAACCCCATCTGGAACGGCAGAATCGAATCGGGCCGAAAACTGGTCGCCGCGATGCTGCTATTGGATCGAGGGATTGCTCTTGCTGCAGACGCTGGCGGCTTGAGGCCCGGCGTCACGATGGTCCCCGCCTGCCCGCGGGCTTGAATGTACCCCTCGGCCGCCAGCAATGAATAGGCTGATTCGATGGTGCCGCGCGCCAAGCCCAATTCCTTGCTCAGTGCACGTGCCGAGGGGATTCGGTCGCCCGGCTTCAACAATCCGGCCGCAATGGTGCCGCGAAACCGATCGTAGATCTGCCGGTAGAAGGGTTCAGGCGCCGTTGGGTCCAACGGCAGGATATTGCCGGTCTTCGCGCGGGTCATGGATCAGTCGAGTCCGTATCCAGCGAACGAGGTATCGGCAGCGATCATGGTCCAGTCGAAATCTCCATTCTTGGATCTAGATTGCAAGCCATGGCGTTCGTAGACTGATTGCCTTCCTGAAGCATTGGAAAGGTAAATCATGAAAATCCTGCATATGACTTGCAGCCCTCGAGGGCAAGCCTCCGAGAGCAATAGGCTCTCGCAAAAAATTGTCGGTCTTTTGCAGGCGAGCCGACCCGCGGCAATACGGGTGAATCGGGCGATTGGGGGTGGCGCGCTATCGCATGTCGATGCAAATTATGCGCTTGCCCAACATTCGTCCACGGCGGAAATATTTCCGCAGGGTTCGATTTTTCGGTCCGAGGAACTGATTCAGGAACTGGAGAGTTCGGATGTTGTCGTCATCGGAACGCCCATGCACAACTTGACCGTGCCTTCCGCGCTAAAGGCGTGGATAGATCACGTCGTTCGCGCCCGCCGGACCTTCAACGTGACCGCGGAAGGAAAAGCAGGGACCCTTCGCGACCGCCCAGTCTTTGTCGCCGTGGCCTCCGGCGGAAGATATTCCGGGGAGCGCGCGCGTCAGCCGGATTTTCTGACTCCGTATCTGAGAGCCATCTTGGGCACCATCGGGCTGAGAGACTTGAACTTCTTCTCGGTCCAAGGAACCGGACTGGGTCCGGATGCAGTAGCCGAGGCCAGGGCCCAGGCAGATCGAGCGCTGCAAGCGTATTTTTCTTCGTTCTGCCCGTAGAACGCATCGGCAATCAGTTTCGCTGCGAGGCGTCCCTGGCGGAGGCATCCGCCTTGGCTTTCCTCGGAGACTTCGCCTTGCCGGAACCGTTGAGCGCGGCCGCCTGGCGAACCAACGTCTTGAAGGCGGTCTCGTCGACTTCTTCTCCCTCGTGGATGTCGATCGCGCGGCGGACCTTGCCGTCGAGACTCGAATTGAAGAGACGGGCCGGATCCTCCAGAGACGCGCCCTTGGCGAAGGTGAGTTTCACCTTGTCCTTGTAGGATTCGCCCGTGCAGATGATGCCGGCGTGCGACCAAACCGGCGTGCCCATCCACTTCCACTCCTCGACGACGTCCGGGACTGCTTCATGAACGAGCTTGCGCATTCTGCCAAGCGTGTCCCCGCGCCAGTCCCCGAGATCGGCGATTCTTTTCGAGATGAGCTCCGATGCCGACTGGCCATAGCTCGCTTCCGACTTTTTCATGCTCCCATCCTAGAGCAATGTGACGGCGGGCCACCACCCTCCAGGCAGCCGGCGGGAGGTTTACTTCGCAGCAGCCTGCCGAACGGCGGTGTCCGCGGTGCCGATCCAGCGGCTGATCTTGCCGTCCTTCAAGGTGAACACGYGGACCCATTCGCTGTCGAACACGGTC
The DNA here is from genome assembly GCF_056401695.1 of Variovorax sp. P4_D9. Taxonomy (NCBI): domain Bacteria; kingdom Pseudomonadati; phylum Pseudomonadota; class Betaproteobacteria; order Burkholderiales; family Comamonadaceae; genus Variovorax; species Variovorax sp. P4_D9. Next base: position 38 of record NZ_JBFUIU010000652.1, on the reverse strand, counting down.
CCGTTCGGAAGCGGCCTCACGCGCTCCCAGCCGAGCAC
>NZ_JBFUIU010000651.1:0-7642 GCF_056401695.1 Variovorax sp. P4_D9 | reverse complement strand
GCGCTGACCATCGCGAGCTTCTCGCAGATCGCAGTGATGGCGGCCAAGGAATCGGTCAACCGGGCCTTCGAGAGCGGGCTGTCGGACGGCGTGATGTTCGAGCGCCGGCTGTTCCATGCGCTGTTCGCGACCGCAGACCAGAAGGAAGGCATGGACGCCTTCGTCTCCAAGCGCACGGCAGCGTTCACGAACAGCTGACCCGCAGGCACCCCTACCGCCATCGGCACCTTCGGCGGGTCGCTGAAGGTGTTCCCAATACCCAGCTGGCCACCACGGCTGTCAAGGCCCGCGATCCAGCGCAGCGGCGTTGCACCCGATGCGATCGGCCATGTGGTGACGGGCAACGTGATCCCGACAGATGTGAACGATGTGTACTTGAGTCGTGTGGCCGCGATCGATGCGGCATCGATGAATGCGCTCGACGCCTGATTCGTCGGACTCGTCGATTTCGTGCTCGGCATGACCAGAAGACGTCGGCGGTCCAACAAGGATATGCAGCGCGGCTGGAGCGCAGGCACCTGCGGCTCTGGCCCAAACGATCGTGCTGAACGACCCTGCGGCCATGCGTCGAGCTGCTCAGCTGGGGCCCGGCGTTACGGTGATTGCGTGGCCCGAAGCCTGGCGGCACGCTGGTGCGGCTGCTGCCGCAGTGGTATGCCGATCTGGGATCCGTCTCGCTGTGCTACGCAAGCCGTCCCCTGCTCGCGCCGAAGACAGGTGCATTCGTGGAGTTCATCATGGATGCATTTCGGCGCCGAATGCTGGCAAAGCGAGGGGCCGGCGTGTGATTGCTCATGACCGTGGAGGAGTGAAATCCAAATCAAACGACTACTCAAGGCGCGCAGCGGTTCCTACTATGGATTTCCCACGCGCGTGGTGGAAAGCCACTACGCAAGTTTTGTTCTCTTACTGATGGACCGCCAACATGAAACTCCTCCACATTGACTCAAGTATTCTTGGCGAAGGCTCGGTGAGCCGCCAATTGACGGCCAAGCTTGTATCCGCAGCACGCGCGAAGCACCGTGACCTGCAGGTCATCTATCGTGACCTGGTCGCTCAGCCTGTCGGGCACCTTACGGGCGCACATTTGGCGACTGCGCAAGGCGCGACACCCGAATCCACGGCGCTCCAACAGGACGTGGACGCGGGTCAGAAGGATCTGGAGACTTTCCTCACAGCCGATGTTCTGGTTGTCGGCGCGCCGATGTACAACTTTGGCATCTCCAGCCAGCTCAAGGCTTGGATCGATCGCATTGCCGTCGCTGGTAAGACATTTCGCTACACCGAGAAGGGGCCTGAGGGGCTCGCTGGTGGCAAGAAGGTACTCATCGCGTCCTCGCGTGGTGGCTTCTATGGAAGCGACACCCAGGTCGCTTTTTTGGACCATCAGGAGACTTATCTGAAGGGATTGTTCGGCTTCCTCGGCATCACCGACATCCTATTTATCCGTGCTGAAGGCTTGGCAGCGGGTAATGATCTGCGTGCCAAGGCCCTGGCGAGTGCTCACGGCGAGATTGCCGCCGCATTTGCTTGAAACCCTGACAACTGGCGAGCGCTTGGCAAGCGGCGCGCTTGCCATCAAGGAGGGCGGTTTGCACATCGATAAGGCTGGCCGCCCTGTTTCATTGGCTTCAGCAACACCCTGCCGGCAGACCACAATAGAATCCCCACTGCCGCGTCGCGCTGATCAGCGGAAGTCCTGGCGGCTTTTGCTGCGATTCAACTGGATCGACTGTCCCTCTGCCGTCGCGCCCGTGTGGAGGCTGGATATGGTTGATTTGAACGACGTCGCCCTCTTTGTGCAGGTGGTCAAAGCTGGAAGCTTTGTGAAGGCCGCGCGTCGCGCGGGCATGCCGTCCAACACTGCGAGCCGGCGCATCCATCAGCTTGAAGAGCAACTCGGGCTGCGTTTGCTTCACCGGTCGACTCGGCGGCTGACATTGACCGACGCCGGCGAGGCGTTCTACGGACGCTGTGTGGACCAGGTCGAGGCGCTGTCCGAGGCGGCTTTCGAACTGGCCGAAGGTAGCCAAGTGCCGAGTGGAAAGGTGAGGGTGGCGGCGGCCGCCGACTTCTTCAATTGGTTCCAGATCGACTGGGTGACCGAATTCCTCGTCATGCATCCGAAGGTCCGCCTCGAGTTCGTTCTCAACGACGCGCGTGCCGATCTTGTTGCCGAAGGCATTGATGTCGCCATTCGTGCCGGCAAGGTGACCGAGCCGACGCTGGTGGCGCGCCGGATCGGCAGCAATCGCGCAAGCATGGTCGCAAGTTCCGCCTACTTGGCAGAGCGAGGCGTCCCCATGTCATTGGACGACTTGGCAGGGCACGATTGCCTCGCAATGCCACCGGTCTCGGGGCGCACGATCTGGCGTCTGGATGGCCCAGAGAGACCAGTCGAGGTGCAAGTCAGCGGGCGGTTCTGCGCCAACGCTGCGCATGTATTGTTGAAAGCGTCTTTGGCCGGTCTCGGGATCGTCCTGCTGCCAGAGATGATGACGTCGCCCCATGTGCGTAGCGGTCACCTGATTGAGGTTTTGCCCACGTACTGCGTCGAAGGCCTGGACATCTACCTGGTTTATCTGAGTAGGCGGCAACTGCCTCGAGCCGTGACTGTGATCAGGCGGCAACTGCCTCGAGCCGTGACTGTGTTCATTGAGTTCGCGATGACCAAGATCGTTGCCGCGGGATTGGTCAGGCCCGGGGATGGCGAACAGCCACGCTTTCTGCGGACTGCCTGACAAGCGTCAGAGCGCGTTGCAGATCCAGAGCTGAGGCTGCGCCCCGTGATTCCGAGCATTCTTGGAGGACTGAAATCCGGCCGCGCAGACTACTCCCGCGAGTGTGYGCACCATAGATTTGCATCATGAACAAACCCGACACCAATCTCCTCCAAGAGGCCCCTGTCGCGCATCGCGGCATCGTCTACCGTACCCGAGGCGGCCAGAGCCACGGGCCCATCACGCGCCTGATGAGTCCCCCCGACCTGGGCGAGTTCCTGAAGCCCTTCGTGTTTCTCGATCGCATCGATGGCGAGGACCTATCCCGCTACAACAAGGCCGGCGGCTTCGGGCTGCATCCTCACTCGGGCATTGCAACGTTGACCTGGCTGTTCGAGGGTTCGGCCAACTACGAAGACAACCTCGGGCGGCGTGGCGAACTCAAGCGGGGATGGATGGAGTGGATGCACGCAGGCAGCGGCGCCTGGCACGGAGGAAAGTTTGGCGACTCTGATCGGCTGCGGGGATTCCAGTTGTGGGTCGCATTGCCGGCGGCCGTCGAACTCGGCGAGGCCTACAGCAGGTATTTGGGACCGCAGACATTGTCCACCGTGGGGCCCGTGACGGTTCTGCTGGGGCAATATGGCGCGGCAAAAGGGCCGGTCTCAGCGCCATCGCCCATCAACTACTTCTCGGTCAAGTTAATGGCCAGCCAGAGCTGGCACTACAAGCCGCCAGCCGGTCATACGGTGGCGTGGGCCGCGGTCAGCGCTGGCGATCTGCGTGCGCCCGAAGCCATCGGCACCGGCGAGTTGGTGGCTTTCGCGGAAGGCGAGGAACCCATTCACTTCCGCGCGACAGAGGACACCGAGTTCGTGTTCGGTTCGGCGACCAAGCATCCGCACGAGCTGGTGCAGGGCTACTACTCGGTCCATACCAGCGTGGCCGCGCTTGAGCAAGGCGAGGCGAATATTCGGCGGATCGGCCGCCTCCTGCACGCTCAAGGCAGGGCCTGACGACCCCCCGCGTCATGCGACGGGCGTTCCACTCCCTGAATCGGCCGCAGGTCCACCGCAAGGCTGCAGCAGGGGAGAAGTTCTTGGTGACCACCGGCGTCGCCGACCACATTTCGAGAACCCTGCTCCATCAGGGCTACGCTGAACTCGGCGAAGCCTGCTCAAGCTCGTGCTAACCATGATCGCGTCCGTCCAGGGCCCGATCATCCTGATCAGCCAGCAGCACAGGGCTGCCGTCGATCGGGCAGACGCCGAGTACGACGCTGCTGTCGCGGTGCACAGCAAACTGGAAATCTTGAGGATGCACCACCGCCTCGACCGGATCGAGCGCGGTGTGATCTCTGATGTGCGCGTGAACGCGGATCCTCGACGCTGAAACAGCACCCCAGGCGCGTACGCGAGGTACGCGAGACTCATTGGCTCGAGCGACTGTTGCCTGAATGGTCGATTCCACTCGGCGCTGTCTACTGGGTGACGCCACCCGAGGGGCCGTTACCAAAGCGCGTCGAAGTGTTCGGCGACCATCTGATCAAGAAGCTAGCCCGAGCTCATTTGAGGAGTGCCATCGGTCGCGCCAGACATGCGCCGACACGAGGGTCACCTTTCTGCGCCATAGAAAGATGCGTTGCGCGGATGGCGATTGTTCGACAGCAGGCGCCTTTCTAAACTGGCCGCACCGGATGAGTCGCTGCCAAGTTACCTACACCGACCGTCGTTAACCGCGATTGCAAACAGCAGTCCAGTAGCGCGATGACGTTGGCCTGCGGATGACTGTGCTGCCCTCATCAATCGAGTCGTCAATCAACCTAAGGAAACATCATCATGTCTAGTTCGAATGGAAATCAGAGTGTATTGCCACTCATTGGTCGGATTTTGCTTGCAGTCACGTTCATTATGAGCGGTCTGGGCAAGTTGGGCGCGCCCAGTGCGACCCAGGGCTACATCGCCGCCATGGGAATGCCTGCTCCGCTGCTCGCGTATCTGGGTGCGGTCATCGTCGAAGTTGCGGGCGGTGCGTTGCTGCTGGTCGGTTACCGCACCAAACTCGTGGCGCTTGTGTTGGCACTCTTCTGCGTGGTTACCGCGCTCATCTTTCACCACGCACTGGCTGACCAGAATCAAATGATTCATTTCTTCAAGAACCTGGCCATGGCCGGCGGTCTGCTTCAGATTGCGGCATTTGGGGCGGGCAGCATTGGGGTGGATAGCAGGCTTGCGGCACGTGCGGCGAACTAGATGGCCTTCGCCGATTTATCTACGCGCAACTTCTCGTCGGCAGTTCCTTCGGAGAACCCAACATGCAATTCGTCACGGCGAGCGGCGCATGCATACCATCTCTCGGCTACGGGACCTATGGCATGCGCGGCAGCGCGCTGTCGAACATCATCCCCGCGGCGCTGCATGCAGGCTTCAGGCACATCGACACCGCGCAGGTCTACGCGAACGAGGTCGACGTCGGCCTCGGTATTGCCATGTCCGGAATGCCGCGCGCCGATGTCTTCATCACGACCAAGATCCGGGCGCCGAACTGCGCGCCGAGTCTCATGAGGTCTTCGGTCGAAGAAAGCCTGCGCAAGCTGAACAGCGACTACGTCGACCTGCTGCTGCTGCCCTGGCCGAACAACGACGTGCCGCTCGAGGACCAGATCGGTGCGCTGAATGACATTGTCCGTGAGGGCAAGGCGCGCCACATCGGCGTGAGCAACTACAACCGGGACTTGCTGGCCAGGGCCATTCAACTCTCGGAGGTACCGCTGGTCACCAATCAGTTCGAGTACCACCCGTACCTGGATCAGCGTGCGCTCGTGTCGGCGGTTCGGGGCGCAGGCCTCGCCGTCACGGCGTACTGCGCCATGGCGGTCGGCCGGGTGTTCGCGGATCCGACCCTCGGGGAGATCGCCGCGCGCAACGGTCGCTCGGTCTCGCAGGCCGTGCTTCGCTGGCTGGTCCAACAAGGCGGTGTCGTGGCGCTGTCGCGCAGTACCCGTCGGGAGCAGTTGGCCGAGAATGCCGCGATCTTCGACTTCGAGCTGCCCGCGGACGACATGGCGGCGATCTTTGCGCTCGCCGAGCCAGGCAGCCGCATCGTCGATCCACCTGGTCTTGCACCGGCTTGGGATTGACGGCTGGGCAAGCGCCCGACCGATCCTCTTCCGGCTCAGGAACGTCGGCGCATCAATACTTCCCGCGATGTCGGGCGTTCCTGGTTGCGGTTCGGGGCGGCGAGCCAAACACGGTCTGTTCCACGAAGGTCCAGTACGCTTCCTCGACGTTGGGGCGACTGGCCGACAAGTGGCGGGTGACTCGCATTTCCGGGCCGAACTCGGACAGGGTGGCCGTGAGGCTGACCATCATGTAGTGAAACAGGATGGGTTCCACCACCGGCAGCAGCCCGTCGGCTTGCGCCGCCGAGATCTGAGGAAGCAGCCGGTTGATGAGCGGCTTGAGCACGTTCTCCGCGACCCAGTGAAGGCGCGGGTTGTCCGTCGCCGCTTCCTGACGCATGAAGCGATGGAAGTCCGGGAATGCCGATGTGTGCCGGAACAATGCGCGGTACTCTGCCCGCAAGCTTTCGAGCGGAGACAGGTCGGCCTCCTCAGCGGCGCGAGCATCCCATTCCTGTTGGATGCGCTCGAAGGTGTCCTGCGCGACCGCCTGCCAGAGCAGGTCTTTGGTGGGATAGTGATAGGTGATCAGAGGATGCTTGAAACCAGTGCGTTCTGCAATCCTGCGGATACTTGCCGCCTCGAATCCCTTCTCCGCGAACTCGGCGAGTGCGGCCTCGAGGATAGCTGCACGGGTCGACTGTGACCGCTGCTGTTCTGCGCGCTTCCTGGGTGCTTCACTCACCTTCGGGTGGGACGATCGGACGCGTTCTGCGGCCGAGGTTCTCTTGCTTGCCATGGTTCCACGCTACCACATGCCACACCCGGAATCCGCCCAGGCTGGGCGGCGTGCCACAGTGCAAAGTGTCACGTTCGAGCCAGTCCGAAGTCGTACGCGATCGTCATCGCGCCATCTTGCGTTGTGGGCTGCACGATGAGGGAAGGTTTGACGCCAAAGACGGCATCGCTTTCAAGGTACTTGTCGCCCGCCAGGAAGAGATGGGTGACAAGCGTCCGATGCCGAGGCGCACTGATCATGAAATGGACGTGCGCCGGCCGGAATGGATGGCGCCCCAATCCTTCGAGGAGCTGACCCGCCGGCCCGTCGTCGGGGATCGGATAGCTCACCGGCAGGATGGTCTTGAACTCGTATTCGCCACGCGCGTCGGTTCTGAACGTGGCCCTGAGATGCCCGCGCGGCTGGTCTTCGTCCTGAACGTCGTAGAGCTGGTTCGTCGCCGTCTGCCAGACCTCCACCTTGGCGCCGACAACCGGTGCGCCCTGCGCGTCGGCAACGCGCCCCTTCATGGTCAATGGCTCGCCGTCTTCCTCACGCAGCAGGATCGTGTCGCCCTTGTCCAGCTCGCGCTGCGGGCCTGCGTAGAAGGGTCCCAGCACAGTGGAATCCGTGATGCCGTCGCCAGCGTGGTTGGCGATCGCGTCGACCAGCATGGACGCGCCCAGGATGTCGGAGAGCAAGATGAATTCTTGCCGACTGTCTGAGCACATCTGGCCCGCGCGCGTCAGGAACTCGATCCCTGTTCGCCATTCGTCATGGGAGAGTCCGGCCTCGCAAACAAAGGCGTGAAGATGACGAACGAGCAGCGTCATGACCTGGCGCAGCCTTGGCTCGGCGCTCTTCATCCTGTCAATGACATCCTCGGTCAGCTGGGGAAAGATCTCTTCCATGGGGAGCCTCCTTAGGGTGAATGCCACTTACTTTAGCTGTTGGGCCATCAGTGCGGGACGTAAGTGCTTGATGGCAAAGAGAGGTGGCTGACCCAGGATCGATAGGATGGTT
>NZ_JBFUIU010000650.1:0-5022 GCF_056401695.1 Variovorax sp. P4_D9 | reverse complement strand
GGACGAGTTGGTGTGGAGTCATGTCAAGCGCACTGGTGTGGCTCGCAATCCCTTGCGAGCCGGCGAGAAACTCGAAATCCGAGTCGACCAGCAACTGCGCGACATGCAGAAGAATCGCCGGCTGGTTCGATCATTCTTCGAAGCGCCTTCTGTCTCCTATATTTCTGACTGCTGAGTAAATTTCTGACTGCTCCCCTTGAGCACATGACGGGCACGAAATCTTTGGAGGGACTTCTCACCCACGCATGGTGTTCTTCAATCCAGCCAGCGGGGAATGTCTTCGCCGCTAAGCCTAGCAACTGTCGCCAGCTGTTTTCGCCGGACGGTTGCAGCCATGAAGCCCGAGGCGCAGCCGCGCCATCGCCAGGAATCACAACAACACAAGGACGCCTTGGGCCGAACCGCTCCGAAAGGAGGCAGGGCCGACGGGGCGCAGCCCGCAAAGCCCGGCGGCGCTGCGCGCCGACACGCTCGAATTAGCCTGCTTGAACTCCTCGCAGCGGCGCCCCAGCCAAGCGCAGCTCATGAACCAAGCTGATGAGCGCACGCAGCCGCGCAGGCACGAAACGGTGGCCTGAGTAGTACAGCCTCAGCCCGCCGAACGACGGGCACCACGGCACCAGCACCGGCACCAGCGTGCCGGCCTTCAGTTCCTCTTCGATGAACCACTCGGAGATCAAGCCGATACCCAGCCCGAGCAGCACCGCCTGCTTGATGGCCGGCAGCTCGTTGAGCGCTAGGCGCACGGGTAGATCCATTTGCAGCTTCTGGCTGCCTCTCTCCAGTTCCCAGTGATAGATGCCGCCGTGCGACATGCGCATGCCGATGCTCTGGTGCTGGAGCAGGCCGCGCGGGTGCCTGGGGGTGCCGTGGCATGCCAGGTACTCTGGCGTTGCCACCACGAGCATGCGGATGTCGCGCGAGAGCGGCACGGCGATCATGTCCTGCGGCACGGATTCGGCGAGGCGAATGCCCGCATCGAAGCCTTCGGCCACGATGTCGATCATGCGCGACTCGCTCACGATGTCGATGCGTACCTCGGGGTAGCGCTGCGCGTATTGCAGGAAGAGCGGCTCCAACAGCAGGGATGCCGCGCCCTGCGGCGCGTTGATGCGCAGCGTACCGCTGGGCACGTCGGGGCCGGTGCCGGCTTCTTCGCCCGCGCTGTGGATTTCGGCCAGCGCCGGCGCAATCCGCTCCACATAGCGTCGACCGGCATCGGTGAGCGCCACGCTGCGCGTCGAGCGGTTGAATAGCCGCACCTTCAGGCGTGCCTCCAGCCCGGCCACGGCGCTGCTCACGGCGGTGGTGGACATGCCCAGTTCCTGCGCCGCGCCGCGAAAGCTGTTGCGGCGCGCGACGGCCAGCACCACTTCCAACTCGGTCATTCCTGTTCTGTGCATGAATTGTCCTGAATTTACGGATACCTCATCAGCCACAAGACGGCTTATCAGAACAATAAACCATTCCTAGACTTCGTTGCATCAATTCCCCAAGGAGCCACCATGCAACGCATTGAACACATCTACATCAACGGCGAATTCGTCACGCCGCACGGCCAGGAATGGTTCGACCTTCACAACCCGAGCACCGAGGAAATCATCGGCCAGGTGCGGCTGGGTGACGAGCAGGACGCGCAGCGCGCCATCGGGGCGGCCCAGGCCGCGTTCCCCGCCTGGTCACGCACCACACGCGAGGAGCGCATCGCGGCCCTGCAGCGCATGCACCGTGCCTTGGCGGCGCGCGAGGAGGCGCTGATGGATGCCATCCTGACGGAATACGGCGCGCCGCCGGTGCGCGGCCGCTGGATGGCGACGTATCCGGCCGATGTCATCGCTCAGGCGATCGACGCACTGGAGTCCTTCGCGTTCGAAGAACAGGCCGGCGCGGCCACGGTGATCCAGACACCCGTGGGCGTCGCGGGCCTGATCACGCCGTGGAACAGCAATGCGGGCTTCATCTGCAACAAGCTGGCCACCGCGCTGGCAGCCGGTTGCACCGCCGTCATCAAGCCCAGCGAGATGAGCGCGCTGCAGACGCAGATCGTGGCCGAGGCGTTGCACGAAGCCGATCTGCCCCCAGGCGTATTCAACATCGTCAATGGCCGCGGCGATGTCGTCGGTGAAGAGATCGCGCGCAACCCTGGCATCGCCAAGATCTCGTTCACGGGCTCGTCCGCCGTGGGCCAGCACCTGGTGACCACGGGCGCCGCCACGATGAAGCGCGTGACACTGGAGCTGGGCGGCAAGTCGCCCACCGTGGTACTCGATGACGCAAACTTCGCCGCCGTCATGCCACTCGTGCTCCAGGCAGGGTTCATGAACAGCGGCCAAGCCTGCATCGCGGGCACGCGCATCCTGGTGCCACGCAGCCGCCTGGCCGAGTTCGAGCAGGTGGCGAAGGAGGCGGTCTCGCACATCAAATCCGGCGACCCGCGCCAAGCCGACACCGACATCGGCCCGATGGTGAGCAAGAAGCAATGGGAGCGGGTGCAGAACTACATCCACCTCGGGCAGGAAGAAGGTGCGACCTTGCTGGCAGGCGGTGAAGGCCGCCCCGATGGCCTGCACGCCGGATGGTTCGTGAAGCCCACACTCTTTACCCGTGCCAACAACCAGATGCTCATTGCGCGCGAGGAAATCTTCGGCCCCGTGCTGACCATCATCCCCTACGAGGACGAAGCCGATGCGATCGACATTGCCAACGACACGCGCTATGGCCTGAGCGCCCTGGTGCTGGGCACAAACCMGGAAAGCTGCGAACGTGTGGCGCGCCAGATCGATGCGGGCCGCGTGCTCGTCAACACCCTGGCCAACGAGCCGCGCGCGCCCTTCGGCGGCTTCAAGCATTCGGGGCTGGGGCGCGAAATGGGCCGCTGGGGCATGAGCGCGTACTTGGAACCCAAGACCTTGCTGGTGAGCGCAGGCTGAACCTTCCAGGAATCCTTGTCTGACGCACTCGCAGGGCGCTCGCGTATCTCCCGACAATCGTGCGGCACCCGAGCTGTTCGTCTCGATAAGCCACCACACGGCATGCGGCAAGGCGCAGCCCGTGATGGAGTGAATGTCGGTGAGGCCGGCGCGGGCCGTCCAGCCCGAGGGCGGACGGTAGCCGCGCACGTCGCCTGCGCCGTGCCAGCAACGGGCGCGTACCGTGCCGGGGGCATAGGTCGCCTTGGCTCCCAGCGTGCGCTACTAGGAAGCTCTACGTGGCATGAGCCAGTTCAGGAACAGCGCAGCCGAGGTCTTGAAGCCGCTTGAGCAGGCGGCGGATGGTCTTGGAGCGGTCCTGGCGGTCAAAGTGTTCGCTGCCGAGGTCGTTGTACTCGGTGCCGTCGCGCAGCATGTGGAATGCGGCGGTGAGCATCGAAGCGGCCACGGCGAGGATGGCCTTCTTGGCGCCACGGCGTGCCTTGATTCGCAGGAACTGCGCTCGCAGGTAGCTGGTCTTGACGCGCACCGCGGCCCAGGCGGCGGTCACCAGGATGGTCTTGATCCCCAGGTGCCGCTCTTGCGCACGCGGGTGGATCGGCCGCAAGACCGACGAGCTTTGTGCCGCCACAGGCGATCCAGCAACTGCGCGACCTCACCCGCTCGAAGGAAGGGGCGATGGCGCGGTTTCCTGTTCTCAACGCCATCCAAACAGTATTGACGTTTAGTCATTTATCCGACCGATTGTCATTTTACACGACCAAACTATAGTTGACATTTCGTCAGTTATTTGCTATGCTACTCGATGAGATGGTCAGTATTTCCGGAGGTCAAGATGAACTCTTCAGCCACCCTTCCCCAGTTCAAGCATGAGATCTTGTTTCGGGCGCTGACCAGCGGCCGACGGTCGATGGCCTTTCCGTGCGACCCCCAAGGCAGCGTGTCGATCGACTCGCTGAGCAAAAGAGAAAAGAACGACTATTTGTTTGCGCGGGCGATGATGGGGCGAGACTTCGCTTGGCCATCCGTTCATCCCCGAGCGGCGTGAGCCTGGTGCGATGTCATCCGGCTTGCCTTGAGAGCCGCAGTCGAATCGGGCGGATCCGGACAAAGCATGGCATCGCAGCAGCGAGTTCAGTTTGTTGCGTCGCGTCCCATTCCGTGGTGTAGGTCCACAGCCCGGAGAAGGCTGAGCTGCACGGTACTCAGCGTGCCACTGCGGACAGCGGAGTGGGCGCAGTATCGCTCAGGGTCTGCAAGCCCTCCAACTGCATGTAGCGCCGGTTGAGTGACCACTCGTCGTTCTGCTCGAGCATCATCGCGCCTACGAGGCGCGTGATCGAGGCGTCGTTGGGGAAGATGGTCCAGCCGCCGCCTTCGGGCTTGACCATGTGCGCGCCGACCTGCATCAGTTCGACCGCGCTGTTCATGGCCTGTTCGCGCGACGCTTGGTCGCAGCCGAAGGGTAGATCGGCGATGAGCCAGGCCGTGCCCTGAACGCGGCGCAGTCCGCGCGCCACGCCTTCAGTGTGATAGCGCATGATGTGGAGCGTCACGCCCACAGTGCTCGACACGCCCTGGCGGATTATGCCCAGCGAGTCGCCGACCAGCAGGCATTCGTCGCCTGCTGCATCTGCCACGGCCGCGAAGGCGGCGTCGTGGGTGGTCAGCTTGGCGATCTTCTCGCCGCGCGCATGCATGTCGGCCAGGCGCGGCAGGCTCAGCGGCTTGCGTGCCGACGGCGGCGAGGCCGGAGGCACGGTGCTGTAGGGGGGGTGGCCGCATCTGCGGTGGCGGAAAGCGATGACATTCGAGGCTCGTTTCGCTCGGCATCAGGCCGCGACGGCTTCGCCCGAGGCGGTCTGCACGGGTATGTGGCCTCGTTCCTCCTTGATGCGGTTGGCGTCGTCGACGAAGACCAACTTCGGCCGATGCGTCGCCACCCGCTCTTCGGGCACCAGCCCGAAGGCAGCGATGATAATCAGGTCGCCGACTGCGGCCCGTCGCGCGGCCGAGCCGTTGACCGAGATGATGCCACTTCCGCGCTCGCCGCGGATCGCATAGGTCACGAAGGATCGCATAGGTCACGAAG
>NZ_JBFUIU010000649.1:0-5027 GCF_056401695.1 Variovorax sp. P4_D9 | reverse complement strand
AAGTCGCCAACCTGTGCATCGAGGTCACGTAGACGCGACGGCCACCCGCCCGGCAATCCTCGCGCCGCGACCTCCGCGCTCGTTGCGTCACGCGTGGTCGGCACCACGCCCCAACTCCTCCGGATGCATACCGTAGGGCGCCAGCGTGGTAAGTCGGCTGTCCTTCACCGGGCCGCCGATCGTGAAGTGATAGAGCGACTGGAACTCCAGGTCGCTGAAACCGAACACCCGGTGCACCGGGTCGTCGAAGAAACAGCCGATGCCCGTGGCTCCGATGCCCGCCGCTTCGGCCTCCAGGTACAACACCTGCCCGATCACCCCGGTTTCCCAAAAGAGCAGACGATAAAACCAGGGCCCGTGCGTGAACAACGCGTCCCGATACTCGGCGATCATGCCTAGCGAAAAGACCCCGTCGCCCGCGATGTCCTGCGAGCAGCTCACTTGCGTCGCGAGCCGCCTCGCATCGCCGCTTTCCAGCCTGCGAAGGGGAAGGTCCGCCGGGCATCCAGGGGGCTTGGACCAGTCGAAGCGCTGGTGCATGGCGCGCTTCAGCTTGTCCAGCTTGGCCGGGTCGCGGACGAGTACGTACAGCCCCGAGTCGAGTCCATCCACCCGATGAACGAACAAGGCGAGTTGGACGCGCGGCTCCCAGGCAATGGCATCCCAGGGCAACGGCCGCCGGTTCGCTTCCAGTTCCACGCGCGGCATCACGCGCGCGAGCATGCCGTAGAAGCGCTCGGCCGTGATCGAGGTCCGGCCGTCGCAAGCCAGGAGGCTACGCCGCTGGCGGATCAGCCGGCCGGCCGGYGGCCCGTCCGGGAACGCTTCGCTTCGATGCGCCGGGGCGGGCGCGTCGAACAGGTCCAGGCCATAGCGCTCTCCGATCGCCTTGCGCGAGGCCAGCGCCACTTCGTCGATGGCGGTCCAGGCGACCGGGTCGTCGCAGCTGAGCCGGTTCGCTTTCCCGCACCAGCCTTGCTGCTTCGTAAGCTCGCGCGCCAGCAGCGGATCGAGGCCGAGCGGCAGCGTGCGCTGCGCGCCTGCACACCACGGCCCGGCCGAGTCGTTCGGCCAGACGAGCATGACGAGTTCCGGCTGTTCGCGCTCGGCGCCTGCGAAGTCCTCGGCGCGGTCCAGCCCCAGCAAGGTTTCGATGGTGTCATCGGCCAGGCCGTGCAACACGACAGTGCTCCATCCCAGGGTCGATGCGGCGATGCGAATCGTGGCAATGGCGTGGCCCACGTCGTGCTGGCAATAGCGGAACGCGCGCTCGCCGTACTTCCACGCTTCGCGCCAGAAAATCGATGAGAGGCCGACCAGAAAGGCCTGTGGCGGAAACTCGCGCATCAACTGGGCGAACCACCCGGCGGAGCCGGTCGCGCGCCGTTCCAGAGCGTGCGCCCTCGGCGCGTAGTGGTACAGGCCGGGCGCGGGCGCCAGCCCGGGAAGCGCGTCGATCAGCAGGTAGCCCTCGGTGGGATGCAGGTTGCCGCTCGAGGGGTTGCTGCGCAGCGCCCAACGCGTGCCGCCAGCCTGCTTCCAGGCCGACAGCGCCAGCGCGTACTCGAACAGCCGCGACAGCGAGCGGATCGTCAGCGGCGCGCTCGGCACCGCGCCCCGCCGAAAGATGTCCTCGTAGMGAGGCGACAGCGGCTCTTCGTCCGCGCCAAGGATGGGCAGCTGCGTGAGCGGCGCCCCCTCGTAACGGCGGAACGGGTTGGGTTGGTTCACCCAATCCAGGGTGCCGGCGGAGCGCGCATAGCGGTGGAAATGGTGCTTGGTACGCTCGTGATAGCGCAGCACCGCTTCGACCTTGTCGGCGTCGTGGATGTCAGCGCCGCCACATTCCCGTGGAGGTGTAGCGTTCTTTCTTTCCTTGATCATGACCGCGCCTTCGATAAAGCATAGGCTAAAACAATGGCGAACGTTCCCAGACAAACTCCGAGGCCGGGGCCGCTGTCCATGACGCCTCGCAGTCCGCAACCCGCGGACCGCCCCGCCAACCGCCTTGCTCGCGAGACGAGTCCCTACCTGCTGCAGCACGCGCACAACCCGGTGGACTGGTTTCCATGGGGCGAGGAGGCGTTCGCCAAGGCGCGCGCCGAGGACAAGCCGATCCTGCTGTCGGTGGGCTACGCCACCTGCCACTGGTGCCATGTGATGGAGCGCGAGAGCTTCGAGGACGTGGGGCTGGCACGCCAGTTGGCCGATGGCTTCGTCACGATCAAGGTCGACCGCGAGGAACTGCCTGACGTCGACCACGTCTATATGAGCGCGCTGCAGGCGCTCACCGGCCGCGGCGGCTGGCCGATGAACATGTTCCTCACGCCGCAACTTCGAGCCTTCTTCGGCGGCACGTACTTCCCGCCGCGATCGCACCAGGGGATCGCCAGCTTCTCCGAGGTGCTCGCCGCCGTGCGCGAGGCCTGGGTCCACCGGCGAGGTGACATCGAGCGGGAGGCCCAAAGGCTGCTCGATCTCGTGCGCCGCGGCACGACCCTCACGGCCCGTGCGTCGGCCGATGACATGCACCGGCGAGCCGAGGCCCAGATCGCCCTTCGCTTCGACGAATCGCGCGGGGGCTTCGGCGGCGCGCCCAAGTTTCCGCAGGCTCCGTTGCTGCAATACCTGCTGGCGCTGGCCGCCTGCGGCGACAGAAGAGCGCGCACGATGCTCGCAACGACGCTGCACCACATGGCAGCCGGCGGAATGTATGACCACGTCAGTGGTGGCTTCGCTCGCTACTCCACCGACGAGCGCTGGCATGTGCCGCACTTCGAAAAGATGCTGTACGACAACGCCCAGCTCGCGCGCGTGTACGCCGGCGCGTTTCGGCTGACCGGCGACGAGAGGCTGCGCTTTATCGCCGAGGACACATTGACGTACCTGCGGCGCGAGATGCACCCGGCGGCTGCGCCGGCGGCCTATGCTTGCGCGCAGGACGCCGATGCCGAGGGCGTCGAGGGCAAATTCCACGTCTGGACACTGGCCGAGTTCCGCGCCGTGCTCGGCGCTGACGCAGAGGCCGCCGCGCGTCTGCATGGGGTCACGGTGCAGGGCAACTGGGAGCACGGCACGAATGTGCTCGAGCGCCGCGATCCGGAAGGCGTGCGCGCCGAACTCGGCATGGAACCCGAGGCTTTCGTGACCTGGGAACGCTCGGTACGCGAGCGCCTCTACGCCGCGCGCGCCCGACGCGCCGGACCGATCACCGACGACAAAGTGCTGGCCGACTGGAACGGCATGGCGCTGCGCGCGTTCGCTGAAGCCGGGCGACTGCTCGGACGCGACGACCTCGTGCAGGCCGCACAAACGCTCGCGCGCTTCCTGCTGTCCGCCATGGTCCGGGATGGGCTGGTCCACCACGCCTGGCGCGACGGCACCTTGCGCGGCGAAGGGTATCTGGCCGACCATGCGCAACTCGGGCTCGGCCTCGTGGAACTGCATGCAGCCACCGGCGAGTTGGAGTGGCTGGACGCCGCGCTCGACCTGTGCGGTGGCATGGTCGAGCGCTTCCATGACCCGGTCGAAGGCTTCTTCGACAGCGCGTCGATGCAACTGCCTATGCGGGCGCGGAACCTCTACGACGGGGCAGTGCCCTCGGGCACTGCGGCGGCGTGCGAGCTGTTGCTGCGACTGGCGGGCCCCTATGAACGCAGCGATTGGTCCGCCATCGCCCGCGCGACGCTTGAGGGCCACGGCGCACTGATGGAGGAAGCGCCGATGGCCGCGCCGGCGTTGCTGCACGCGCAGCTGCTGGCGGAGCAGGGGGCTGATCTTTCGATCCCGGCGGGACCGGGCAGTGAACGCCTGTGGGCGGCGGCGCAGTCGGCGTTCGCGCCGTTGGTCACGCTAATGCGTGGCTTTCCAGGATCGATGCCGCTGCTCGAAGGACGGATTGCGGGTGAGGCCTACCTGTGCCGGAATGGCAGCTGCGAGCTGCCGGCGCGATCGGTCGAGGCGCTGCGTGAGCAACTGGCAAAGGGGTACTCTGGCCCGGCCGGCAAGTTCGCAGCATCGGACGGCGCTGCTTGAGGAGTTGCAGCCGAGCCGGCCCATGAGAAAGGCCAGCGATCACGCCTGGCCTGGGCGCCGCGAAGAGCTCGATGACCCGGTCGTTCGCACATTTGGGGCACTTTGCCCGCCTGGGGGACGTTCAACACCCGGAAATTGGCCGACGACGCCCTTGCGCCAATGGTTGCACGCGGCTTCGACCCGTCGATGCCGTGCTGGAATGCCGGAAAGCGGTCGTCGACGGCCGTCGGCTCTTGGCCGCGACTGTGAGTTCGCAGCCGAGCCCGGCAGCGGTCCTTCGGGATGATGGCCTGGTTGTCCAATGGCAGCTGTCAGCGCGCCTCGGGAACAGGCGGTCCCGGCCCATGAGCCGTCGTTCAATAGCAGCGCTCGTTTACCCGTTTTTTGGCCGACCTTCCCTCCACGCCACAGCAATCTTTGTGACATTTCCTCGGAAACTGGACAATTCAGCACTGCAGATTGGCCGCAATGCCATGAGTGTCAGCGGGAGCATCGCCGCGCTTTTCGGTCTGGGTATTTCTGCTTTCCCTCGGTAAGCCCCAGATTTTCAACTTGAGTCTTTCGACGTTGCCGACGCGCAACTTACGCAGCTTGAGCGCTGTGAATTTGAAACCAAAAGTGCATGCGCCAACCGGGAGAGTGGCGCACTCGGTTTGGAAGTGACCCGATTTCGCAAACACCTGATCCCTGTAGAAGAATGATTTGACTTGAGAATCAAGCCCCTATCCGTCCGTGCAATAGAGTCAAGTCCAATTGCATATACGCCGATTTTCCGGCTTGGCCATCTACCATTCGGCTTATTTGCTTCGACTGAAGCTCTCACCAACACTGGCCTTCCAACCACGTCAGGAGGCTTCATGTTAGACCGACGCACCTTCGCAGCTTGCTGCGCGCTTGCCCTCCCGTACGGTGCCTGCCTTGCGCAGACCACCTACACAGCGAGCCAGTACTTCGACGACCGCTGGTACATCACGCCCTTCGGTGTATACGTC
>NZ_JBFUIU010000648.1:0-5075 GCF_056401695.1 Variovorax sp. P4_D9 | reverse complement strand
GACCTGGACCGAGATCGGCGACAGGAAGGCGACGTCGGCAAAGCTGGCTTCGCCGTCCTTGCGTTCATCGAGTTCCGCGGCCGTGATGCGGCGCTCTATGACGGCCTGGACCGGGTTCGGATGGCTGGACAGGCTGCCTCCGATGAATGCGACCTTGCCCTTGGCCTCGTCGACGAGCACCAAGCGCACCCGACCCTGATGAGAAACACGTCCGATTTTCATGACACTCCAATTGGTTCAACGAATCAACCCAATTTGATTCGATTGGTCGATTCTAGAACCAAATTATCGAACCACGGGCGCCTTCCACCTCCAAATTTCACTCTGACAACTGAAGGATCCATCTATCTGACAATTGGGCCTATTTGGTTTCTTCCGCGAGCTCTTTTGATATGATTCCGCCCATTCAAGGAACACCAATGGACAACGCTGCGGTATTGAGGGACGCGATTCTGGGCAAGCTCAAGTCCGGCGAATGGCGCCAGGGGCACCGGATCGACACCGAGCGTCGACTCAGCGAGTCATTCGGGGTCGGCCGCTCGACCGTGCGGCGCGTGCTGGCGCAACTCAAGGCGGCCGGCCTCATCACCCAGGTCGTCGGCAGCGGCACCTATGTCAGCGACGGCTTCGAGCCGGACCGACTGGGCGGCGGTTCTTCGGCCGGACCGGTCGCGCTGCCGACAGCCCTCCCGGCTGCGTCGGTCAGCCCGGCCGAGCTGATGGAGGCCCGGCTGGCCATCGAGCCCAGCATCGTCGAGATGATCATCCGCAACGCCTCGCAGAACGACTTCGCGAAGATGACGCACTGCTGCGACATGGCGGAGGCCGCGGACAGCATGGAAGCGTTCGAGGTCTGGGACGGGCAACTGCACGAAACCATTGCACTGGCCGCCCACAACTCCCTCGTCACCCACATCTTCCGGCTGATCAACGAGGCACGCGCCCAGGACGATTGGGGGGCGCTCAAGCGCCACAGCCTGTCGCCGGAGCGCCGCCTGTCCTATCAGGCCGAGCACCGCCGGATCGTGAGCGCACTAGCCGACCGCGACCTGCTGCGCGCGACGGCCCACACCCGCGACCATCTGCTCCACGTGCGGCGCAATCTGCTGGGCTCCTGAGCAGGCCCTGCCTTCTTCTGGCGTTCAGTTCACGACCACCGAGAGGGTGGTCCCTGCCGGCACGCGGACGGTCTCGGTATAGGTGCCCTTCAGGCCTGGACGCGCCACCGGGAAGCTGCCCAGCTTGTGCAGCATGTCCGGCACCGCCTGCGGCAGCGCGCGGTTGCCGCGACCCAGGCTCGAGGGGTCAATCGCGGGCAGGCTGAAGCCGCCTTCGCTGCGGGCCGGCATGCTGTACTCGGCGATGCCCGCACTCAGCGGGATCACGCCGGCGGCGGCGGAGGAGAAGCGGCGCAGCTCCTGGCCCAGGCTGGAGCCCGGCCGCTTCGCCTTGATGGCGTCGTCCAGGATCGCGGTCGAGTCCTCGATCCCCGCGCTGTTCAGCAGCGACTTGTAGAAGTCGAGGCCCAACTGCCGGTTCAGGAAGCCGCCGAACGAGCCAGTCAACGCATAGCTCTCGCAGCTCGCCCCCATCGGCGTCCACTCGGAGAGCGTACAGTTGTAGCTGCCCGAGCCGTTGTAGGCCAGGTAATACGGAAAGCGCGTATCGCGGATCGCGTTGTGGCTGGGGTCGATGTTGAAGCTGGCCCAGTCCTCCATCATCAGCGCCGACATTTCCTCCAGCCAGGTGTCGTAGCTGTACTGCGAGCCCATCTTCACGCCGCGGCGATAGAAGTTCTGCATGTGCAGGCCCTCGTGCGCCATCGCGGTGGCGATCTGCTTCACGCCCGCTTCGCCGTCCAGGTAGAGCGATTCGGAATCGAGGTAAAGGCTCAGCGATTCGTTGCTGTGGCTGAGCTCGCCGCTGCCCTTCTTGAAGTTGTTCAGGCCCCAGAAGTAGCCCATGAGGCCATAGGGCTTGCCGTTGGGTTCGAAATTGACGAAGAAAATGTCCACGGGCTGGCCGCTGCCCGCCACCATCTGGCTGAAGTCATGTTCGCCCCACAGCGGGCCGCCGATGCGCACCAGCATGTCGTAGATCCCGCCGGGCGCGGCAAACTTGTCTTCCACGCGCTGGGCGAGTTCGGTGCTGATCCGCGACGGGCCCAGTTCGCTGGCCTCGACCCACAGGTTGACCACGGTGCCATCACTGGCGGTTCGCTGGACCGCCAGCTTCACCGTGCGCTGCGAATGGTCGTGAAGGTAGATCTGGCGCTGGTCATCGACGGCAAAGGCCGGCGCTGGCGCCATCGACTTGGAGAGCGCGGGCTGCGTCTTCGATTGCGGATCGATCAGCAGTCCGAAGCCTGAACGATTGAAGTCGCCGATCGCGCGCTTCTGTGCTTCGACGCTGTCGATGCCGCTCCGGGCATCCGGCAGCATCGCCTTGCTCGACACCAGGCTGCGATCGACATTGGAGCGCAGCACGATGCCGGCCATCGCCTGGTCGACACCGCTCTCGTTGGTCAGCACGAACGTCACGGTCTGGCCATCGAGGCCGGTGACCGACAACGGAACATCGGCCGAGACCTGGGACTTGTTGACTCCCTGCCAGACTGCCGTGCCCGAACCCGAATAGCTGCTGACGTCGAACGCGCTGCAGGAACTGCAGGAGGTCGTGATCGCCGTGTCCGGCGGCTTCACTTGCGCGGGCGGCGCCGCCGCCGCAGGCACGGCCATGGCGCCGCCGCCCCCACCCCCGCCGCCGCCGCCGCCACCACAAGCCGACAAGCAAGTAGCGGCGGCCAACATGGCCGCCGCGCTCCAGGGCATTCCCACTCGTGATCTGCGGCGCATCTTCTTCTCTTCCTCGTTGCACGGTTCGGCGAGGTGAAAAGCGCCACCCCGCACAGCCCGAGGAATGCACGACGGATCGGCTTTCATGAATCGGGTTGCAAGTGGATATCGGCAGCAGCGGGGAAAATTTGCAGTGGGCCGAAAAAAGCTTATTTCATCGGGCCGCGCCAACTCACTGCAGGTTGCCCCAACGCGCCACCGCCGGCTCCGCCAGCGCCCACTTCCAGCCCTGCGCACCCCGGCACACCGTGGTCACGTAGTGGGTCTGCGCTTCGCCGGCGTGCTGGGCGTCGCTGTCGTCGACCGAGAACACGGCCTCCTTGCAGGCTGCCAGCGGGGTGGTGAACGCGCGCACCACCTTGACCTCGCCTTACAGTAAGCGTCCCAATAGGTCACGGGGTGGCGGACTTCCCAGGGCCGGCGTTGACCGACCTCCAAGTCGCCGACCAGGGCCGCGATGCGGGCCTGCTCCACCTGGCTCCATCGGCGCAGCATGGTCTGGATGGTCGTATCGATGCCCGCCTAGACGCCGATGCCGACGGGCGATGCCTGCGACCGCCCCCGTGATGCCACCAACCGCGCTGCAGCCCGAGAGGACCAGCGCACAGCCGAGCGCAGTTCCCAGGCGCAGCGCGGCGTGCCCGCCGACACGCGTCATTGCAGCCAGCCCCAGCGCTCGGTCGCCGGCTCGGCCTGGGCCCACGCCCAGCGACTGCCGTTGCGGCATATCGCGGCCACGTAGAACTCACTCGCCGGCAGCGGGTCGGCACCACTCTGCTCGACCGAAACGATGATCTCCTTGCAGTCGAGCTCGCCGGTGCTGATCACCCGGCTGACCGCCACGCGGCCGGCTTCCTCGGGCTCAAGCGGCAGTGAGAGCGAAGTCTTTCACGGCCTGACCTGACCGACCTTGAGCGGCCCGGCCACCTGTGCAATTTGCGTCTGCGCCTCGTTGTGAACCTTGCGGTCGAAGTACTGGACGCCCGCGCGCGCGGCCGACTGCAGCCCGATGCCGATGCCGGCGGCAATCCCGGCTTGTCGGTGACCGCATTCGCCAACGCCGCGCCCGCCATCCCCGCGCCGGCCGAGGCGCTCTCGGCGACGAGCGAGCCGCAACCGCTCAACGCCAGCCCAGCGGCAAGCGCAAGACAGCCGGCCAACCGGCGTTCCGTCGATTCCCGATTCGTTTTCTTCATGCCCCAGGGAGTCTAGGAACGGGCGGTGCAGGCGTCTGCCGGAAGGGTCCGCATCCGGGACGCGAAACAGAGCTTCCTTGAAGACGCCGCCGATGCATCTGCCCGCCGATGCGTGCGCAAGCTGAGCGCAGGTCCTCCGGGTGACGGATCTATATCCGCATGAACTCCGAGATCCGCTCGCCCACGATGCGGGCGCGGCTGCGGGTCGCCGCAGCCCGGCGACGCTCGACCACCGATTCGAGCGCCTGGGCTACCGTGTCCGCACGGCCCTCGTCCTCACCGGCGCGGCTGCGCCAGTTCTTGGCGACCTCGCTCAGCTCTTCGACGCTCAACGGCTCCGGCGGGTCATTGACCGTCCGGACAGCGCGTGGCGCCTGGGCCGCCCGGGTTGCGCGAAGAATGCCGAGCAGTCCCTTCGTGGACCACTGCAGTTGGGGGGAGCGGGTGGGTTGCATGTAAGGCATTATGACTAATAACACTTTTGGTAACAAGCCTCCAAATGGACTAAGCGCAATCCCGGCATTTTCCAGTGCTCTCAGGGCATTTTTGCAGCGTCGGCCGGCCGCTTCGGAGCCGTCTCACCTTGGGTCGGCAGCCGCCAGAGCCACGCCGCCACCGCTGCGCAGCACGCCGCCGGAACCCAGCACCAGGCTCGAGGCAACTGGAACGCGGCCACGACCGACCCCGCGGCCATCATCGCGATCGCCAGTTGCTTGGCACGCAGCGGCACGGCATGGTGCTGGCGCCAATCCAGGATCCAGGGCCCGAAGCGCGGGTGCTCGAGCAGCCAGCGCTCGCAGCGCGCACTGCCGCGCGAGAAGCAAAAGGCCGCCAGCAGCACGAACGGCACGGTGGGCAACAGCGGCAGGAAGATGCCGACGAGGCCGACCGCCAGGCTCAGCCCGCCGGCGGCCAGCCACAACGCCTTCAGCCAGCGGGCGCCATCGCCTCGCAGGCGAACCGGGTGCCGCCCCTCCCTGCCCTTTCGATCCTCTTCCACGCGCGTCCTTAGACATTGCTCGAT
>NZ_JBFUIU010000647.1:0-5081 GCF_056401695.1 Variovorax sp. P4_D9 | reverse complement strand
CGCGCGGACGACGTGGTGCGCTACCTCACTTCGAAGGGGGTGCCGCAGAACTCGATCTCGGCGCAGGGCTTCGGAGACGCCCGCCCGGTGGCGAGCAACGACACGCCGCAGGGCAAGGCGAAGAACCGCCGCGTCGAGATTGTCATCTCGGCGGCCAGCCGACCGTAGCCACTGAGTTTGAGCCTTCTGACCCGCTGGCGCTGCCGGTTCGAGCCGTACACGAAGCACAAGACCGAGATCGACATCGGCTTCACGGCCGAAGGCCTGCCGCAGAAGAGCTATTCGCGCAGTTGCGATGCCGGCGGCTCGCTCGCGAACGTGCTGTCGGCCCGGTTCGCGGCAAAGCCTTTCGGCTGCAGCAGCCAGGTCCTGCGCATCGAGGCGGACCACATCAAGATCGAACGCTGGAGTCTGCCGGGCGGCGAGCTGTCCTTCGAAGTTTCCTGGAACGGCGACGACACCGACGCCGATCTGCGTACGTTCACCCGCCGGGCGGTCACGCCGCTGATGGCCCGCGACATCAAGCCGCTGCGCAAGAGCAAGACCGAGCTTGGCAGCAGCTGCTGATGCCAAGTTGCGCGGCCTGGTCGAGGGCTCTGTGACGCCACTTGCCGGAGCCGATGCAGGACGTCGACGCGATCTTTCGTTGGTGAATGGTCTGGGCTGTTGCCGTTGTCACCGCCGACTCTCACACTGAATTTCAGCTTGAACCATCCACAGATTCTCCTCCTCACCTGGCTGCTGAGCGCACTCTCGATGCCTGCACCCGCACAACAAGAGCAAGTCGCCCATACCGTGGCACTGGCTGAACCGATGTCGGGCAAGGCGACGCTCGCCCCGCACCACGAAGCTCACCGGCACTGTCGAGGCAGTCGATCTGATGCAACGTCGGGTTGTGCTCAAGGACCGCAAGGCAGGGGTGCTCCCCCTGACGGCCGGTCCCGATGTGCGCAACCTCGCGCAAGTCAAGGTCGGCGACCTCATCACGGTGCGTTATCTGGACGCGCTGTCGCTCACACTCAGGAAGGACGGCAAGGAACTTCGCAGCAGCGTCCAGACTGAGGACGCCGCGCGAGCCGCGGCAGGCGATTGGCCGGCAGGAACGGTCGCGCAGCAGGTCGAAATCACAGCCGACGTGATCGCCGTCAATACCCGGGCCAAGACGGTCACGCTGCGCGGACCGAAGCAAGTTGTCGATCTGAAGGTACGCGACCCCGGCCAAATGAGGCTGATCAGGGTGGGCGACCGGATCCATGCCGTGTACGCCGAGGCGCTGRCGCTCTCCGTGGATCCGGCGGCACCGGCCAAGAAATAGGCCTCGACGACGGACGACTTGACGCGGTGCCCGTACCCGCTCCGGCTGCACGTCGGTGACATGTCAGCGGCTACGCAGATTGTCGGGCGTTCACCCGGACCGATGCTCTCTGCAAGCAGCAAAACGGCGGTCCGTTCACGGGCCGCCGTTGAGTTCCTGACCAGCTTCGCGCCTGTGTCGATCAGGGTTGCAGCTCGATCTCGCCCGGTCGCCAGGTCTTGTTGAACCAYGGCTCCAGCGGTCCATAGAGGCGCAGAAGCATGAACCAGCCCTTGCCCGGAATCGTTTGCACCCAGTTGTTCTCCATTCCTGCCGGGGCCTTTGGTCCAAAGTAGACGTCCACCGAGCCGTCCGCATTGGTCTTGACACCCTTGCCCTGGCTGCTCACGCTCGGGGCCTTCTGGTCGGTCTGCACCATCGAGCGCGTCTGGTTGTCGTAGACGATGACCGACCAGAAATCCTTGACCGGCACGTTGGGCGGCAGGCGCAGCTTGTAGTTCTTGCCGCCATCCAGCGGATTGCCCTTGGCATCCTGCACCGACCAGGGGTATTGCGAGCCGCGGCCTACCATCTTCTCCTCCATGGCCGGAGTCACGGCAATGGCGAAGTAGTAGAAGAAGACCGCACCGTCGAGGTTGCTCACGCCAGGCGCCGACTCGAACTTGTAGCCGCCCAGGAAGGGCAGGCGCCAAGCGCTGCCCGGATAGAAGTACGCATCCTTCGACCGGATCTTGAAGGCGATCGTGCGTGCAGTCACCGCGCCGATGTTGGCGGCATCGGTGAGTATCTTCTTCATGCGCTCGTCGGGGTTGAAGGACTGGCCCTTGACGATGCCGATCGAGGCAAAAAGGCCCAGAGTGGTCGGATCGGAGCCGCCAGCCGGCTCTTCCTGGATGACTTGGTTCAAAAGATTCCAGAACGAGTAGTCCCCCGGCGAGACGAAGTTCGCAGGAAGCCCGGAGGCATTGATGAACTTTGTCGGCGGCGGGTTGGCGGCTTCGGCCAGGGGATAGAGACGCAGGTTCTTCTTGGCCGAGTCGATCGCTGGCTGGGTGGAACCATCGACCAGGAAGGAGCGGAACACGAAGTAGCTGCCGAAGGTGTTCGGCCGCAGGACGTGGTAGCCGGCCGGAACGTCGCCCTTGAACCCGGGCGGCAGCAGCAGGTACTTGCCGCCCTCGCCCTTGTCGGCGCCGGTGATGCCGATGTCGCCCACCCACTTGTACCAGAAGTCATCCACCGTTCCGAGCACTTTGGGCGGAATCTCGGCGACCACCGGACCCTTGCTGGTGTCGATCCACATGAAGTTGTAGATCGTGTTGTCGTTGCCCGTCAGCGCGACGGTCTTCGAGTCCATCAGGCTCTCCCAGATCACGTTGGTCTGGTTGTCGGGTCCGAACTTGCGCAGGGACTCGCGCATGCCGGCCTGATTGACGATGGGAATCGCCAGGAGATAGGCCTGCAAGGCCCGCGAGCGGTCCAGGTTGTCGTAGATCTTGTCGACAGTCTCGGCCGAAGGGTAGCCGTAGTTGAGGTTCAGTGTTCCGATGGACGAATCGATCTTGTCGGGCACGGCCACGCCCGGCGCGAAAGGTGTCGTCATCTTGTAGGGCTGTGCGAAAGCCGTTGTGGCGATGGCGGCGGCGATCACCACGCCAAGAAGTACCTTTTTCATGATTTTCTGTTTTCCTTTGTAGATTGATGAGCGAGCCATGCTGGACTGCCCTAAGGTGCAGGCACGACTTCGTAGTAGACACCGCTGGACCCGAAATAGGGCTTGTACCAATTCGGACCGGCCTGATAGAAGTGGGAGCCGTTCACGACCATATCCTTCGCCCCAATGGGCATCTGCGCCACCTGGGTGCCGATCGGCAAGTTGGGGTGGACCACGTAGGCGGGCTGCTGGACGACGATGGCCGCTGGCTGCTGGACCACGACCGCGGTGRGGCGCGCCGCTGTCGCGATCGCGGCGCCCACCGCCATGCCGGCGACCGCACCGGCGGCAGCACCGCAGCCGTAGCAGCCGGGGGGACGGTAGTAGGGGTGATAGTAGGGACGGTGCACGCCACCGACCGCAACGGCTCCGCCGCGCCAGCCGCCCGCAGCGGCGACCCATGCATTTGCAGCGGACAAGGGAGCGAGCGTGCCGGCCACGATCGCGACGCTGATGACGAGTGTCTTGATTTGCTTCATCAAATGGTCCTTTGCGTGATCACTTGGCTGGTTCGGTCGGCTTGAACTCGAGCTT
This sequence comes from Variovorax sp. P4_D9, assembly GCF_056401695.1. NCBI lineage: Bacteria > Pseudomonadati > Pseudomonadota > Betaproteobacteria > Burkholderiales > Comamonadaceae > Variovorax > Variovorax sp. P4_D9. The sequence goes on along the minus strand of NZ_JBFUIU010000647.1, from coordinate 1,518 downwards.
CACCGCACCCTTTGGGATTGACGCGTTGAAGGTCTGCGACGCAACGGGTGCGCCGAGCTTCCAATCGGAGAACTCCACGGTGAAAGTCGGCTGGCGATCGCCGCTGCGGTAGGAAATGACCATCAGGCGCGGTAGCTTGTCGATGGCACCGATCCAGACTTCCCAGTCCAGTCCCTCGGCAGTGAACGCCAGGTGATCCGTCTTGACGCCGCCGACGGTCGACTCACCGACCCAGAACGCGCTGGAAAGATCCTTCGTCAGGAACGCATAGGGGTCCGGAACGAGAAGATCCAGAAATGGCGTCGTGGCGTCGGACCCCGGCAGCTCGCTCTTCATGAGTGATTCGATGGCGCCGCCCGCTGCCTCGCGTTGCGCATAGAACTTGCGGTCCACGCTGATTGCGGTCACCGTCTTGCCGTCGTAGACRATGTCGCTCGGGAACAGGTCTCCACGCGCCGCCACGAACAGCTTGTCGGGCCGCTGCATCAACACGCGCGAAGAGGCGAACAGGCTGACGTACTGCCCGGTCGGAGAGGGCGTCGGGACGATGCCGCGTACCTTAAATCCAAGGGTTTTCGCCCCGGCCAGCGTGTCACTCATGGCCTTGAGCAGACCGAGGGCGCGCTCGTCCTTGAGCGCCTTCGCGGGTGCTGCGACCGGCGCCAATGTCTCCTGGGCCAGTGCAATTCGATGGGATGCCAGCAATGTCCAGGCCGCCAGCAAGGCATAGCCAAGCCGACAACTGGTTCTTTTCAGGTTGAGATTCATTTAAATTTCTCCAGAACGGGTGGGGACCCAGCGAGCCTCTCCTGAGAGGCCCATTGAAGTCCGCTTTGCAGACCCTCGACCGAGTCCATCGCGCCGCTCCTGCCGCGAGGACGACGCGAGTGATGGATAAAGGCATTGGTCCTCATCGACGACCGCTGCATAGGCAGGGTGCTGATGCTCATCGGCCCTCAAGTACTTTGAGCGCGCCCGAGCTCGCTGTCTACTGCCCTTTGGGGAAGGTGCGCATGGTTGTATTTCTTAATATCCTCAGCCCCTTTGAGTCATCCGATTTCGCTCGAACGCCGTCGCGGCGTAGGTCGGCTTTTCCTATTCCTGGAGCGCCAAAATTGAGCCATTCCTCAACGCGTCCGGAAGAGGAGTTCCAAATCTTCCGGCGCGAACCTGGCGTTCGCCCGCCAACCGCACTCGGCATCGAATCGCAAATGCAGGATGGGCCCAGGGTTGTCGCTGTACGCCGCGCCTCGGCGGCGAAGTCGCAGTAGTGGCGTGCCACCCACTGCCTGTCTCACGCTCGTCCACTTCGGGTGGTCGCTGCCTCTCCGCGGGTACGTTTCTTGATTCACAGTCGAAGCCGAAAGCAGCCGCATGCGTCGTGTCGCGTCCCTGATCCTGGTCGTCCTGCTCGCCGCCTGCACGACCATCGCCCTGCAGCGCTTCGACGAACTACGGGCCGGCCGATTCGAAGCGCTTCGACCAGCCGCTCGCGCCGCCGCCCGGCGAGTCCTACGC
>NZ_JBFUIU010000646.1:0-5083 GCF_056401695.1 Variovorax sp. P4_D9 | reverse complement strand
GGGCTGGGCAGCTGGAAACGGATCCGGGCGCAGCACGGGTTCGGCCGACGATAGAGCCGGAGCCGAGCTGGCGGAAAAGCGTCCGTCGCCCACCGGCGCTGGTGCGCCCGTACCCAAACTCTCGCTCGCAGTTGTCGGCGCGCGCTGGATGGCCGAAGCCGACCCCAGCACCTCATCGACAAAGCCGCCGGAGATCCGGGTCGACAGGCCGTCCATGCGGCGCAGACGCTCCTCCTGGACGACCAGGCCCATCTCCATGAGCTGGCGGATGAAGCCGTTCCGTGCTCGGTCGCCTGGGCGTCCGGTGAACTGCTCGATGGCGCGGAAAAGCATCGGGCTTTCGCGCCGGAGGAACCGAATCCGGATGTCGAGGACGTCGTCATTGGTGGCCTGGCCGCCCATCTTCTTCATCGCGAAACGCCTTTCAAGCCGCGTCGGCGCCGGCCAGAGCTTCGGCTTCCGCGATGCCTTCACCGATGAGCTGCAGGCCCTCGACGTTGCTGAAGACCGAGTGCTTGGGCACGTAGATCGGCATGTCGGGCATGCGCTCGGCGATCTCTTCGGCGTAGTGCGCCGGGTGCCCGCCGACCATCACGACCATGTCGATGATGTCCCAGGCGCCCTTTATGCCGTTCATCATGATGCCAACCGGGTCACGGACCGCACGGCGCGCGGCGGCCAGGATCTCCGGATCTGTCATGTCGATCGCGCGACCGTCCAGCTTGAAAACGGCGCCGGTGCGCAGCGAATCGTTCAGGCGCTTCAGGTTCGATGGGGCAATTGCGCGGCCGATCTTTGCCTCCAGGTGCTCCTTCACAGTGGTCATGACGCGGTGGCGGCCCGCGTCGCCAGCGGCGCCCGACACGTCGGTGTTCGGCTTTCCGCGGTTCACGAGGAGCCAGTCCAGCGTGTATTCGCCCGGATCGACGGTGACGATCGTCATGGTGTCGACCAACTGGTTCCAGTCCGCCAGGGGCTTGAGGCCGGACTGGGGGAAGCAGGCAATGGTCTTGTTAATACCGTCGATGTGGCGATCCAGGCTGTAGAAGCCGCCCATGGGCTGCGGACGCACGACCACCTTGTCGATGACGACGCTGCGCTCGCCGTCCAGATCGATCTTGCCGGTGTAGGCCTTCTTGAGCGCGGCGGGCTTGCCAGGATCGCGGAAGTGACTGACGGGCAGGCCCAGGACGAGCACGTCGATGTGGTCCTCTTCCATATAGGCGAGGGCACCGCGCATGAGAGCGTGGTACGGCGCGCTGTCGTAGTACTTGTCGTCCAGGTGCCGGCCGAAGTCCGAGCTGGATGCGGCGCGGCTCATCACGTCTGGGCCGACCACGAACGACTCGCCCTGGTATGTCACGACCTTCACGTTCTCGCTGCGACTCTCCTCGAGCTCGTAACGGCGGCGATCCACGCCAAAGGCGACGGAAGGGAAGAGGTCGTATTCGACGACGCCCGTGCCGCCGGCCTGGCGGTGGTGCTTCGTGAACTTAGTCAGGCCGTAGCCCAGATCGATGGCCACCACGATGGGTGCGCCTGCAGCGTCGCTCATGTGTGCAATTCCTTATTTGTTCGCGAAAATAGTCCGGTGCAAAGAAGCATCTCACAGGAATCACCAGTTCGTCAAGGTCGCACAAAACTAAGATGGTAGGGAAGTGGCCGAGCGCAGTGCGAGGGACGGCCGAGCGCAAGCCGTTGCATCGGCTAAGGCAACCGTCTGCCAGAGACGCGTCAGAGAAAGCCATTGCGTCTACCAATGCGCAGGACGCGCGGGCGGCAACGTAGGCGCCTGATGGCACTGGTAGACAGATCTACCAGCGAAAGCCGACGCTTCTACCAGCGACCTCAGTCCGAACCCGGGACCAATGTTGAGCCATGCCGGAACAAGCCTAGAGACAGCCGTTGCATCGGCTAAGTCACACTTGGCTTGCGATCTACCAGAACTAGCCTTTGCATCTACCAACTTGCATATCGCAGCGGGCGAGGGTGGCGGGAGGCGTGGTGGAAATGGGATAGGGAAAGCCATTGCATCTACCAAGTGGCCGCGCACGCGATTCTCGCCAGACGATGGCCACCTGGTAGAGAGAAAGCCGCCGACAGAACTACCAGCGCCAGTCTGGGCCTTGCCCACCGATCAAGCCTCATCGAGTCCGGCTTGCTCGCCGAACTGGCTCTGACGAGATCCGAACACGGCCCAACAAAAAGTTTCCGCTGCTGTTGCGAACATGCATCCTATACTCGCCCGCGAAACTGTTCGCTCCGCGTCAATAGGCAGACACGAATGATTAATTCCAAGGGCGACAGCTACTGCTACCTGAACGCACGCACGCCACACGCTGGAGACCGTGGGAGCCGCCGGCGACGCCGGCTTCTACTCCAAGCTGCACCAGCTCCTGGCCACCGGCAGCCAGGGACAGGCGCCACCGAAGCAGTGGGCCGCGATGATCAAGGCGCGCTATGCGAGTTGGCGCCACCCCGACGGCGTGTACAAGGAGCTTCTCTTGCGCGCGGACTGTGCGCCGCGGGCCGGAGACGTCCGAAACGCGGGGACTCGTGGTCGCCAGCGCGGAGAGCAGATCACGAATCGCGTGCGCACTGACCGCTCGACCGGCAACAATCGGCCCAATACCGGTCTTTGACTTCGCGCAGCTTCGCAGTGGAATGAGAGGGCGCCGCACCAGGCCCAGTCGTTCACGACGGACTTCGTTGACGTCGGCAGAACGCATCGTCAGTCGGCGCCCTCCGGGTTCTGCCAGAATTGCGGTAAGGTCGGCTCCGGCCATGCGTTGGATGTTTGCGCCGGCCTGAATAGGGGGACCGATGCCTGCCTTGACATTCAGCGCCTCAGCCACGCCCCGCCTACGACGCCGCGCGTTCACGAGTGCTATCGGCTGCGCGACGCTCGCATTGCGATTCGCAGACGCGCAGACTGCAAGCAAGGTATTTCGTGTCGGCATGCTGTGGTTAACCGACCCCAATCTTCCCAAAGGCGTGGGTAATTTCCCTCAGTTCACAAGCCTGGGGCTCGTGGAAGGCGTGAATCTGGTGATCGACTCCCGGGCGGCCGGTAGCGCGTCTCGTCTGGATGCCGCCGCGGGGGAACTCGTGGCGCTCAAGCCGGATGTCATCATCGTCGCGAGTGGGAGTGCCGGCGCATTCGCGGCAAGAAGGGCGACGACGACCATTCCTATTGTCTTCTACCTTGTCAACGATCCTGTGGGCTCGGGTCTCGTACAAAGCCTGGCGCGCCCCGGCGGCAACCTGACGGGCAATGCATTCTTCTCGAAAGTGCTAGATCTCAAGCGATTTCAGTTGCTCACCGAGGTGATCGGCACTACGGCCGACATCGCGGTGATCGACTCGAGCTTCACCGAGCCCTTCAAGAATGAGTATCTGCGCCAGAGGCCTGCGCAACTCGGAGGTCGAGCGGCCCGCACAGAGTTCATCGTGGCGAGGGAGGCGGCCGAACTCGACGCCATTTTTGAACGGATCTCCCGGGAACGCTTCGACGCTGTGGCCGTCAACCAGTTTCCACTTGCATCGAACTATGAAGCACGCATCGCTGGTCTGATCGCCCAGTACCGTATGCCGGCAGTCGCCGATGGCAGGAACTTCGCTGAAGCGGGCGTGTTGCTGACCTATACGACCGATACCTCCGAACTCTGGCCACGCACCGCCCAGTACGTCCGCAAGATCTTGAACGGCGCCAAGCCGGCCGATTTAGCGGTCGAATTGGTTTCGCGCTACGAATTCATCATCAATTTGAGGACCGCCAGGAACTTGGGAATCAAGGTGCCGCCATCTGTGCTGATCCGCGCCAGTAGATCCATTGAATGATTGGCCGACTACGTGCCGCAGTCGATGGCCGCATAGGGCTGCTCACTGTCATTTCCGGGCAGGGCGATTGTTCCGTCCATTGTTCCGTTGCGAACTAATTCCCGCAACAAACCTTCGCTGCGAACTGGAGGGCCCATTGTTTCGCTCATTGTTGCGCGACGAAACAATGGGAAGGCGCCCGCGCCTGGCCGATCGTTCCCGATTGACCTCGTTCAAGGCGGGCCGACCGTGCGCCGCGGGCCTGAGCCGTCGGAGACGTGACCTCGACCGGATCAACTCAGACGGAATTGCTTTGTCTTAGAAGAGAGATCCCAAGAGAGCCAACTCGGAGGGTATCTAGTGTTGTGCGCCACTCAGATATGTACTTATCTTGTGCTCCGTGCCAGCGCAGCCTTGGCTCGCGTGACCTTKGCCAGGATGTCGGTCGCGCTCTTGGTCCAGATGAASGGCTTGGGGTTGGCGTTGTGATGGGCCAAGTACAGATCGATGGCCAGTTCCAGTTCGGGCACGCTGGTGAAGCTGTCGCGCCGGATGCGGTTCTCCGAGATGTCGCGGAAGAAGCGCTCGACCATGTTCAGCCACGACGCGCTGGTGGGCGTGAAGTGCATGACGAACCGCGGGTGCTTGGCCAGCCAGGCTTGAACCTCCGGGTGCGTGTGCGTGCCGTAGTTGTCCACGATCAGGTGCAGCTGCAGCTGCAGGTGCTTGGGCGTCTTGCGCTGGATCAGGCGCAGGAACTGCAGCCACTCGACGTGGCGGTGTTGCTGCTGACACATCGAGATCACGGTGCCGTCCAGGGTGTTCAACGCCGCGAACAGCGTGGTCGTGCCATGGCGCTTGTAGTCGTGCGTGACGGTGCCGGCGCGGCCTTTCTTCATCGGCAAGCCCGGCTGGGTGCGGTTGAGCGCCTGRATTTGACTTTTTTCGTCGCAGCTGAGCACCAGGGCGCGCTCGGGYGGGTTCAGGTACAGCCCCACGACGTCCAGCAACTTGTCCTCGAAGCGCGGGTCGCGCGAGAGCWTGAAGCTGCTCTGSCGATGCGGCTTCAGGCCGTTGCGCTGCCAGACGCGGCGAATCGTCGTCGGCTCTACCCCGAGCTGCGCGGCCAGCGTGCAGCGTCCTGTCCACGATGCTCGACTCAAGCTCGGCGGTCACGCTGGGGGTGCGCCCGGGGCGCGGCGCATCGTGCATCAGGGCCTCAACCCCCCGTCCAGGAAGCGCTGGCGCCACAAGGCCACTTGGC
>NZ_JBFUIU010000645.1:0-5088 GCF_056401695.1 Variovorax sp. P4_D9 | reverse complement strand
CATAGGCATCGGTGATGGTCGAGGTCACCCAGCGACTGCGGCGTACCACGCAATCGTAGGTACTCAGGTGAGGCGCAGAGAACCTGCGGGCTTTCCGCCAGCATCACTTGCGTTTGCTTGGTCGGAAGCTCGTCGCCTATAAAGACGGCGACGTCAACGCGCTCGCGAACGAGATCCGGAACGTCACTGTTCACCACGAGATCAACCGTCGCACCGGGGTACATTTCGAGAAAGCGGGGAAGGCCTGGTGAGATGACTGCGGATGCGAACGACGGCGGAGCGGTCACCCGCAGATGCCCTCCGGCGGCCTGCTCGCCGGCAATGCCAGCGATTGCCCCCTCTAGTTGCTCCAATATGTCCACGCACCGGGCGTAGAACGCTTCACCGGCCTCCGTTACGCTGATGCGCCGTGTGGTGCGATGTACCAAAGCTGCGCCAGTCGCACGCTCCAGAAGCTGCACATGCTTGGTCACTGACGACGGCGCCATTCGCAACTGACGCGCGGCCGATGAGAAGCTATTGGCGTTCACGACCGCTACAAAGCACCGCAGCGACAGCACGCTCGCCTGATTCAGATAGTCCGGCATGGGCAGTTCATTCCGCTCGTTCAGGAAAAAGTATTTTCGTTAATTTCCGTATTGTGTAGCACGGTCACGCTGCCGATCATCGGCTCAGCGTCAGGAATCACAGGAGACACAAGTGGACCAACAATCCGGAGAGCGCGATATGGCTTTGCCGAGCCGCGCGCCCAAGAGGGAGCGCAAGTGAGCCGATCGATCACGCTGACTTTCGACAACGGACCTACCACCGCGGTAACGCCCGGGGTGCTCGACGTGCTCGCGCGCCATGACATTCGAGCCACCTTTTTCGTCCTCGGACAAAATCTGGAGTCGACACAGACGAAGGCATTGGTCCGACGAGCTTTTGAAGAAGGCCACTGGATTGGGAACCACACCTACACGCATGCGGTGCCATTGGGCGAGACGGCCGACCGAGACGCCCCGGCGAAGGAGATCACTCGGACCCAGGAGTTGGTCGATGCCTTCGCCCATCCAGACAAGCTTTTCCGGCCATTCGGCGGCGGCGGCGTGATAGGCCCCCACTTGCTCARTGCCGGGGCGTTCGAGTTGCTCAAGGCAGCGAAGTACACGTGTGTGCTTTGGAATTCCATCCCCCACGACTGGGACGACCCGGATGGCTGGATCGAAACTGCGCTCGCGCAAGCCCGTGAACTGAACTGGACCCTGACCGTCCTTCACGATTACGACACCGGTGGGATGCGGCACCTGGAGTCGTACATCGACAGAGCCCTCGCTGAGGGCTTCGTGTTCCGGCAAGAGTTTCCACCCGACTGTGTACCGATGGTCCGTGGTGTGCCCGTGCTTCCGATGGAAGCTTTCGTTTCAGGTCCTACAACAACCCCATCCCCACAGGAGACATAGCATGCAAACTGAGCACCTTCAGAGTGGTGCACTCATCGTCACGCCCGAGGAAGCTACCGCGATCAAGCCGTTTGGCCTGGACATGCAGGTGCTGCTCAGCAGCGAAGACACTGGCGGAAGAATCTCCGTGATCATGGCGTGCCACAGGCCCGGAGAGGGTCCCCCGGACCACCTGCACTACACCCAAGAGGAGTGCTTCTTCACTATCGAGGGAACGTACGAGTTGACCGCTGGCGAAGTCACCCGCACCGTTGGGCCTGGCAGCATCGTTTATCTGCCGCGAGGCGTGGTACATCGCTTCAAGAACATCGGCACGACAACCGCCCGGATGCTGGACTGGAGCGTGCCGGGCGGCCAGGACCGCTACTTCAAGGAAATCTCTGCGTTGGCTGGCCCGGGCTTCTCGGGTGAGAAGGTGGCCGAGATCAGCAAGAAGCACGACACCAACTTCCCGGCGCCGCACTGAGGCGCGCCCAGAGACACCCTTTCCCAACCAGCCTGACGACGCCAATCCGTCTCGGGTAGCGGGAACTCACGTCCAAAAAAAGGAGTTAGCCATGATCGTCGAGCAACGCACCTATCGCATCCGTGCAGGGACTGTCCGCGACTACTTGCGCACGTACGAGCACGAGGGCGGGCTGGAACTCCAAAAGAGGTACCTCGGCCGTCTCGTTGGCTACTTCAACACGGAGTTCGGCGCCCTGAACGAAATCGTGCACCTGTGGGCCTACGACGACCTGAACGATCGCGAGAAGCGCCGGGCAGCCTTGTCTGTGGACCCCAAGTGGCAAGAGTACGCACCCAAGATTTTCCAGTTCATCGAGACACAGGAATCGAAGATCTTGAAACCCGCCTCTTTCAGCCCGCTTTACTAACGCCCCCTGTTTGTCGAAAAAACCCATGCGATTTGTCACTTACATGACCGTTGACGCGATGTCTCCTCGCCTCGCGCTGCGAACGAACTCTGGCCTCCACGCTCTGAGCGAAGCGCAAGCCGAGCACTACCCGCGAGATTTGCTGACGTTGATCAAGCAGGGACYGGCTGCCATGCAGGAGACCGCGAGCGCCATTGAACAGCATGGAACGCCACTCGATGAAGGAGCTATTCAATTCCTTCCTCCCGTGCTGACACCCGTGAAAATCATCTGCGTTGGCCTGAACTACCTGGACCACACCAAGGAAAGCAAGTTCGAGCAGCCCAAGTACCCCACGCTGTTCCTGCGCGTGGCTTCGAGCTTCGTGGGTCACAACGAACCGATCGTGCGTCCGCTGTGCTCGGACCAGTTCGACTACGAGGGCGAACTCGTTGCATTCATCGGAAGGGGCGGCAAGCACATCTCCGTGGATTCCGCCCTGGATCATGTCGCTGGCTACTCGGTCTCGAACGAAGGCTCGGTGCGTGACTATCAATTCAAGTCGCCGCAGTGGACGGTCGGTAAAAACTTTGACCGCTCAGGATCAATTGGCCCCGAGTTCGTATCCGCCGACGAGGTGCCACCCGGTGGTGCCGGGATGAAGATAGAGACCCGCGTCAACGGCGAAACCGTGCAATCCGCCAATACGTCGGAGATGGTGTTCGACACAGCGTCCGTCATCTCACACGTCAGCGAGGCAATGGCGCTAGAACCTGGCGATGTCATCGTCATGGGCACGCCATCAGGCGTTGGCCTCGCCCGCACTCCACAGGTCTTCTTGCATGAGGGCGACGTGGTGGAAGTGGAAGTCGAAGGCGTAGGGCTACTGCGCAACCGCGTGATTGACGAGGTCAAGTGATCATGGCCAGCCAGCTTCGCGTGAACCTTCTTGTCGGCAGCCTGCGTTCGGGTTCCGTCAATCGCCGCCTTGCACTGGCGTTGAGTCGAATGCTCGCTGATGAGGTTCAAATCGCCTTCATTGACATCGGCGTCCTTCCTCACTACAACGAAGATGCTGAAGTTGATCCGGTGCAGGCGGTTGTGGACTTCCGAGAGACCTGTGCGTCCGCAGATGCTTTTCTGTTCGTCACCCCGGAATACAACCGCTCGGTACCGGGCGTTTTGAAGAACGCGATTGACCAGGGCTCACGCCCGAAAACTGCCAATGTCTGGAAGGGCAAGCCGGCTGCGGTCATTGGCGCATCGCTGGGCGTCCTCGGTTCGAGCATGGCCCAGCAGCACCTTCGCAACATCCTCGCGGCTGTCGATGTGCCGGTCATGGGCCACCCAGAAGCCTACATCCACGCCAAACCGGGCCTGCTTCTCGACGATGGCGTCATCACGGATGAAAGCGTCACGCGCTTCCTTCACGACTGGTGCGTCAGCTTCGTGAAGTGGGCTCACTTGTTTCAACAGCAACCTCGATAAGCGAACCCCTCTAGGAGACAACATGACCACAAAATTCCTTGTCCGCAAGCTTGCCGGCGTGCTCGCGGCACTGAGTGTCGGTGCGTCTGCCCAGACCGCTTGGCCCACGAAGCCCATCAAGATCATCATCGGGCTCCCTGCCGGGCTCGCTGCCGATGTCATCGCCCGCATGTACGGCGAGAAGCTGTCCAAGGCCCTCGGCCAACCCGTCCTCGTCGATAACAAACCGGGCGCGACAGGAAACATCGCGCAGGACGCTGTTGCGAAGGCACCCGCAGATGGCTACACGCTTCTCTACGCGGTCTCGAACTCGTTCGTCAGCAACCCGTACGCCTTCAGCAAGCTGCCTTTCGATGTGAACAAGGACTTCGCTCCAGTCGCGCAGACAGTACGCAATGGCCTCTACCTTGTGACCAACAAGGACTTCCCAGCGAAGACGCTGCCGGATGCCATGAAGCTTGCCCGTGCGAATCCCGGGAAGTACAGCTATGCCTCGTACGGGCTGGGGGGGTTTCCTCACCTTGTCATGGAACTCGTCCTCAGCCAAGAGAAGGCCGACATGCTCCACGTGCCCTACAAGGGCGGTGCGCTGACCGATGTGGTTGGCGGTGCGGTGCCGATGATTTGGGAACCTGCCGCAAACGCAATCCCGTTCATCAAAGACGGGCGGGTGCAGGCATTGGCCGTGTGGGGCTACGGAAAGCGCAACGCTGCAACGCCTGATGTGCCCAACATCGCTGAATTGGTTCCAGGCGCCGACGTAGCGAGCTTTCAAGGTTTCTGGGCGCCTGCGGGGACGCCCCGCGAGATCATCATGCAGTTAAACCCGGAGGTGACCAAGGCGAGCCGCGACCCGGACCTGATTGAGAAGTTGAAGCTGGCCTATGCGGAGCCCGTAACGTCCACCCCAGAGGAGATGTCTGCCGAAATCAAGCGGGAATCCGTCCGGTGGAGTCAGTTGATCAAGGAAAAGGGCATCCGGCTCGACTGACCCTTGCCCTAGGGGTAATCGAATGTCCTTTCCGTGCCGAAACCCGCGCCAGCAAAGGCTCTCCGAGCAAACCGTATCTTTCTGCACGGAAAGGACTACAAGGGCTTCCCGCAGAATGCAAGCGATATTTGTGGCTTCCCACAGAATGCAAGCGATGCTTGGCCTTGACGGTCCTCGTGGGGAGGGTTGCCACTGCGAATTGGATATGACGTAGCGATATGACGCGCCGATCGGCCGGGCGGCGGCGACTGTGACATAGGAAGACAAGGAGCGGACTGGCTGAACTACAAACGGTCATTGATGCAGCACGTGT
>NZ_JBFUIU010000644.1:0-5116 GCF_056401695.1 Variovorax sp. P4_D9 | reverse complement strand
ACCATCAACGCCTGATCGAGCCGCTTCACAGCGCGTTTGCCGTGAGCACCCTGGCCGATTCCGATCTGCTCATCGTGTGGGAGACCATGCGGCGGCAGACACTCCCGCGCCGCGCGGCCGCTCTGCTCGCCATCGCGACGCCGGACATGCCGAGCGGGCAATTGGCCGCCATGAGTCTCGGCGAGCGGGAACGCCGCTTGCTGGACCTGCATGCGCGCTGCTTCGGAGCTCGCCTGTCCTGTGTCGCGGACTGCCCGACATGCGGCGGGACCTTCGAATTCGAACTCGACGCCCGCACCCTTTCGACGGGGTTGCCGGCGTCGGCGGAGGTCGCGCAACCGCCGTCGATCGATGCGCAGGACTTGCTCATCGAGATGAGGCTGCCGACGGTGGAGGACAGCATCGTCGCCGCCGACGAAGGCGACGTGCTGCAGGCCTACAGCGTCTTGCTGCAACGCTGCCTCGCCTGCACCACGCGAACCGGCGAAACGGTCGCTCCACAAGACCTGCCCCCGGCGCTGCTGCAGGAAGCTGCCGCACGAATGGAATCCGCCGACCCGGCCGCGGAGCTGATGATTTCCATGCCCTGCCCGGCGTGCGGGGCGGTCTCCAACGAGCCGCTCGATCTGGCGGCCTTCTGCTGGGCCGAGGTCGAGGCCCGCGCGCCGCGCCTGCTGGCCGAAGTGCACGCGCTGGCCTCGCGCTACGGCTGGAGCGAAGCCGACATCCTCGCGATGAGCCGCGTCCGGCGCGACGCCTATCTCGGACTGGTGCTTTCGTGATGGGCTACATCGACCGTCTCGCGGCGCGACTCGTCGAGCCCCGGCCCCTGGTCAGGCCGCGCCCCTTGTCGCGCTTCGAGGCTGCCGATCCGCTGACCGCTCAGCTGCAGGATTCCCGCATGGCCGGAGAGGAAGACGCACTGCTCGCGCCGCCCTTGCGTGCGCGGCCGGCTCGTCCCGCGGACGACCGAGGCGACGAAGTTCGGCAGATCGCGTCGATCACGCCGCCGGCGGGTACCGAAGCCATCGCGAGCCCGGCAGACCAGCGCCGGGCTTCCGTCACGGACGACATCCCCGTCGCGCCTTCCACCCGCGATGCTTCGACTTCGGCAGCTAGGGACGTCGGCATGCCGCCGCGCCGCGCGCCGGCCCCAGCGATGGCCGAGCCGTTCGACGCAGCGCCTGCACAGCGTCCGGCATCGCATCCCGCCATCGCCGCTGCGATGCCCTCCTCTTTCGAATCCCCGTCGCAGCGCCCGGGCGCTGGGCTTCAGACTTCGCCCGCGCCCCCCGTCCCGGCGCCGCCAGACAGCATGGCGCCGCCGGGAATGGCCGACCGCATTTCGCCATGGCGCGCTCCGGCCGAACGCGGCGCACCGCCTCCGGTCGATACACGCACGACCACGCAGGCGCCGACCGCTGGCGCCATGCCGCAGCAGCGCGCCAAGCCGGACGCAATCGCCGACGACACGCCCGCCGTGGTGCAGGTCACGATCGGAAGGCTCGAAGTTCGCGCGCCCGAGGCACCCCGCCGGCCCTTCGCAAAGCCGGCGCGCGCCGCGCCGCGGATGAGCCTGCATGACTACCTGCAGCGCCGCACGCAAGGAGGCGGGCGATGAGCAATGCGCTCGCCATCGCCAGCGTGACGCGCGGCCTGCGCGCCTTGGTCAACCAGGCCTTGCAGGCCCCCCTGCCCGCCAACCTGCCCGCCGACACCGTGCCCACCACCCAAATCCAGGTGACGACGCTGCCGCTCGACAAGGTGCGCACCTTCTCGGCCAACGGCAATCTGCTTAACCTGTACCTCTACAGCACGGTGCCCAATCCGGCGCTCAGCAACGGCCTGCCGCCGCGCGGCGGACCCGCGGGTGGCGAGCCGCCGCTCGCACTCAATCTGCACTACATGCTCACGGCCTTCGGCCAGGACGACAACGAGCTCATCGCCCAACTGCTGCTTGGCCGCGCCATGCTAGCCTTGCACGACAACCCGCTGCTGATGCCGGCCGACCTCGCCGATGCCCTGGGCGCGGCCGACGTCCAGGGCCAGGTCGAGCGCGTGCGCATCACGCCGCATTCGCTCGGCTTCGAGGAGATGTCGAAGCTCTGGATGGCCTACCAGACGCAGTACCGCCTGTCTGCCGCGTACGAGGCCTCGGTGGTCCTGATCGACAGCGCCCGGCCCGCGAAGGTCGCCCCGCCGGTGCGCAGTGCAAGCATCGTCGTCGCGCCATTCCGCACGCCCTCTATCGAGCAGGTGACGCCGCAAGTCGCCGCGCCGGGCTCGACGATGACGCTCGCGGGTTCGAACCTCGGCGCCGCGTCGACGCAGGTCGTCGTCGCCGGGCTTCGGGTGACGCCGTCGACGATCGGCGACCGCACGCTCTCCTTCACGCTGCCTGCAGGCGTGCCGGCCGGCGTGAACACCGTGCGGGTGGTGCAGGAAGTGCCGCTGGGCACGCCGCCGGTCGTCCATCTGGGCGTCGGCTTCGAGTCCAACGCCGCCGCTTTCATGCTCAGCCCGAGCATCACCACGGCCGCACCGACCAGCGTCGCGCGCGGCGCGGTGCTGCAACTGTCGGTGGCGCCACCGGTCGGCCGGAGCCAGCGCGCCGTGCTGCTGCTGGACGACCAGCAGGTCGCATCGGCACAGCATGCGCCAGGCGACCCGGACACCAGCAGCACGGTCTCGTTTCCGATTCCCTCGAACTTCGTCGCCCGCAGCTACCTGGCCCGGGTCCTGATCGACGGCGCCTGCAGCCCGCTGGTGGCGGATGCCGCGCCCGGAAGCCCGACCTTCAACCAGTACGTGGGCCCGACGGTGACACTCACATGAATGCCGGCGCCACACCCCTACAGAGCAACGAGCTGGCGCTCGGCGCGGCGCTCGCCTGGCTGCGTGAACGGCTGCGGCGGCTGGCGGAGCGCGCCGAGCCCCCGGTTCTCAGCGACGCGGAGGACCTGGTCCCGGTGCCGACCCTGGCCGTCCTTCAGCAACGGCTGGGCCTGTCGGAGTTCGAGCGCAACGTGCTGCTGCTGTGCGTCGCGGCGGCGCTCGATACGCGCATCGGCGCGCTCTGCGTGCAGGCGCTCGACGAGCCCTCGCGGCCCTGGCCGAGCTTCGCGCTCGCGATGGTGCTGTTCGACGATCCGGCGTGGGAGGCCCTCTCGCCCGATCGGCCGCTGCGCTATTGGCGGCTAGTCGACGTGCACGCCATCGGCGCGACGCCGCTGACGATGAGCGCGCTGCGGGCCGACGACCGGATCGTCGACTACATCAAGGGCCTCAACCGGCTCGACGAGCGCATCGCGCCGTCGCTACTGCCGCTCGCCACGGACGCGCTGCAGCCGCTGCCACCGTCGCAGCAGACGGCGGCGGATGCACTGCTGGCCTTCGTCCACCGGTGCGCAGACGGGGGCATCGCGCCAACCCTCCAGCTCACCGGCATCGATTCGGCTAGCAAGCAACTGGTGGCGGGCCAGGTCGCGGCGAGCCTGGGCCTGCGGCTCGAACGCATCGGGCTCTCCGCGCTGCCCACGCAGAGCGTCGATCTCGATGCCTGGTGCCGCATCTGGCGGCGCGAATGCCTGCTGATGCCGCTGGCGCTTTACATCGATGCGCACGACGTCGCTCCGGGGGAATCGTCCGACGCCAGCGCCGCCGTGCTGGGCCGTGTGCTCGAGCGGCTGCAGGAGCTGGCCTTCGTGGCGACGCGGGACGCGCATGCCATCGGCGCCGGCGGGCGCGATGGCCTGCTCGTGACCGCGATCGAGCGGCCCACCGCCACCGAGCAGACGCATGCCTGGCTCGACCTGCTCGGTGCGGATCGCGAGGCGCTCGCCTCGCGGCTGGCGAGCCAGTTCAACTTCAACCTGCCGCAGATTGCGTCCATGGCGCGCAGCGCCGAACTCGCGATCCGCGACGATCCCGGCAACGCCGACGACGATGCCGCGGTCGCCTCGACGCTCTGGACCGCCTGCCGCCAATGCGCCCATTCGAAGATGGACCTGCTCTCGCAGCGCATCCAGCCCAAGGCCGACTGGGACGACATCGTGCTCCCCGCGGATGCGCTGTCGCTGCTGCACCAGATCGTGGCCCAGGTCGCCCTGCGCCGCCGGGTCTATGGCGACTGGGGCTTCGAGCGCAAGATGAGCCGCGGGCTCGGGCTCAGCGCCTTGTTCCATGGCGAGAGCGGCACCGGCAAGACAATGGCGGCGGAGGTCATCTCCAACGCGCTCGCGCTCGATCTCTACCGCATCGATCTCTCGGCGGTGATCAGCAAGTACATCGGCGAGACCGAGAAGAACCTGCAGCGCATCTTCGATGCGGCCGAGGACGGCGGCGGCATCCTGTTCTTCGACGAGGCCGACGCGCTGTTCGGCAAGCGCAGCGAGGTGCGCGACAGCCACGACCGCTACGCCAACATCGAGACCAACTACCTGCTCCAGCGCATCGAGGCCTTCCGTGGACTGGCGATCCTGGCGACGAATCTCAAGGGAGCGCTCGATGCGGCCTTCATGCGGCGGCTGCGCTTCGTCGTGCCTTTCACCTTTCCCGGGCCGCGCGAGCGGGCGCTGATGTGGCAGCGCGCCTTCCCGAGGGACACGCCGACCGAAGGGCTCGACCCGGTGCAGCTCGCGCGGCTCGACTGCACCGGCGGGAGCATCCACAGCATCGCGCTGAACGCCGCCTTCCTCGCCGCGCACCGCGGCAGCAGCGTGACCATGGCGCTGGTCCACGACGCCGCGCGCAACGAGCTTCTCAAGCTCGGCCGGCCGATCAACGAAGCGGATTTCCGGCCCGCGGCCGTGCAAGGAGCGAACGCATGAAGATCGAGCTGCATATCGACCGGCTGGTCGTCGACGCCGGCAGCGGCGCCGCGATCGATCGCGACCGGCTGGCGCGCGCGGTGTCGCAGGCGCTGGCGCAGCGCATCGACGCGGGAGGTTCGCGCCAGCCTGTGGCGCAGCAGGATCCGGTTCCGGGCCAGCGCCTCGAACACCGCATCGCCGCGGCGGTCCATCAGGCGATGCCGGGCGCATCGCGCGGAGGCCGGCCATGAGCAGCTTTCCCGGCTCGCCTCGGCTCGTGAAGGGCGCGATCGTCGGCATCGATC
>NZ_JBFUIU010000643.1:0-5148 GCF_056401695.1 Variovorax sp. P4_D9 | reverse complement strand
GGTAAAAGGGCGTGGGTTCACCGATGGAGACGAGCTCGATGTGGGTGGGCGCAACGTGGAGCTGCAGCAAGGGTTCGTCGCCCGGATCGAAGCGTCTCTTGACGCGGGAGCAGACGTCGTCCGCGGCGTCGCCCATCCGGCCGTGCAACCGGCGCCAGGAACTCACGGCGGGCGAATCCTCAAACCAGTCCGCCACATCCCAGCGAAGAGCCCGCGCGACGTGGGCCGGGACCCGGCCGCCTCGCATCTTGGTGRTCGCCCTCAAGGCGTGCGTGTGCTGAATGGCAATCTGAAAAGCTTCCAGCTGCATCCTCAGTTGCTTAGCAGCCTTCTTGGGATCGTCGGGAAGGCCCGCGCAGGCGGCAAGGGCCTGCTCAGCCGAGATCGTGTGGGTACGCTCTGCCAGGAATTGGGCGAGCTCGGTTGCCTGCTGCTCGACAGTGCGAGATGCGGGCGTGGTACTTCCAAGGGACATTGCATGTCTCCAAAACCGTTCGAGCCAAAACGGACGGTGTGCCTTGTCCCGGCTCCGGTTGGAAACACGGGGTGAAGTTCAAACGCTGCCTTTACCATACCGCCTGAGGGCGGCGCACACGCTGATACGCGGCAACTTGCGTTGGCGCGAACGATACCAGAGCGTCGAACCGATCGTCAACTTGTGCGTGTCTTAGTTCCCGTCGGAAAGGGTTCATGAGCGCACATCCGGCTCGCTGGCCCGTCAGGCGGAAGGTTGACCTCAGCGGGGCGGTCTAGCGCTTCATCCTAGGCCCGAGCCTTCGACGCCAGCCCCCTCGAGCGCTGCCCTCAGGGCTTCTTCCACAGCGTCGATCCGAGTCTTGCAAACCTTGTAGGCCGCCACGGACTCGGTCACGATCTTGAGCAGGTCGTCGATGTTCGGCTCTTGCTGCTCGCGCAATGTTTCGGAGTGCTGTTGGAGCACGCCGTAGGCTTCGCGGAAGGTCTGTTGTTCCATTGGTCTTTCCTTCATTTCGGCTTGCCGGAACGCGCGCTCATGGCGCCGTCCCGGAACTGAATCTCGATCGCGCGGTCAGGCTTGGCCTGATGCAGGCTGGTGATGGGTTTGCCTTCGGCGTCGCGCACGATCGCGAAGCCGCGGTTGAGTGTCTTGTCCGGGCCCTGGCCGGCGATCTCGCGCATCAGTGCGTCGGAGTTCGCGCGGGCTCGGCCCAGAGTGGCCGTGGCTCTCTCGCCAAGGGCGGAGATCTGAGCATCGGCTTGGCGCCGGGCGGCTCGCGCGCCCGCGCTCGCCCGATCGAGCACGGTGTTGATCGATACACGCGAGCTGCTGCGGGCTTCAGCAAGGCCGGCAGACGCGCGGGCCTGAACCTCGGCCATGTGCTTCGGCACGAGTTGGCGCGCGGTGGCCACCTGGGCGGCGACGTCCTGGCGCATCTGAGTCACAAGCCGCAAGCTGTCCCGTCCAGCCTGGTGAACATCCCGCACGGCCGCCATCCCGATCGCATTCATCGCATCCCGGCTCTTCTGCCGCACGCGCGCCACGCTGGCTGTCGCATCCGCCGCTACCTGGCCGTGTGCTCGTTCCACCGCAGTCCGCATCTCGCGCGCCGCGCGCGCCGCCATGCTCATGATGGTCTCGGAGGCAGCCTTCGCCTCGCGGGCCCGGCGGGCGATGAGCTTCTCGATCGCACTGATCACCTTACTGGGGGTGTCGAATTTGGAGAAGGCGACCTCGTCGAGTATGGTGCTGTCGCGCTCGTGCCCTATGCCGGTGAGGACTGGCAGGCTCTGGTCGCAGATGAAGCGTGCCAGGTCGTAGTCGTTCAGCCAGGCCAGATCGTTGACCGCGCCGCCGCCCCGGATGATGACGATCGCGTCGGGCATGTCGTCGGCAGCAGCGGATTCGTCCAAGGCCTCGGTGAGCGCCGCGATGATCTCGCGCGCCGCGCCTTCGCCCTGGAAGCGGCTGTGCACGTAGGTGAATCGGCAGATGCCGAACTGCGCCAGCCGGTCGGACTCCTTGCGGAAGTCGCCCAGGCCCGCCCCCTCGTGCGGCGCCACGACCAGGACCGAGGTGAAGTCCCACGGCGGCGGCACCTGCTTGTTCAGCTCGAAGACGCCCTCTCGCTGCAGACGAGCTCGGATCTCCTTCTTGCGGGCTTCCAGGTCGCCGAGCGTGTATTCCGAGTCGATGGCGTCGATCTCGAGGCTGAAGCCGTACTGCGCCTTGAAGCTCGGCTTGGCGCGCACGAGCAGCTTGATCCCGGCGCCGATCGTCGCGCCGGTGGCGCGCTCGAACTCGGGCAGGATCTTGCCCGCGACGTTCGCCCAGATCATGGCGTGTGCCTTCGCGAGCACCTGGCCGGCTTTGTCCCTCTCCGACAGCTCGAGGTAGACGTGGCCGTTGCCGAGCTTCACGTTCACGACCTCGACCATCGTCCATACGCCGCTCTTGAAGGCCTGTGCGATCGCGGTGGCCACGCCGCCCAGCAGGCGCGACAACGGAATGCCCTTCGCTGGCACTGCGAGCTCGCCGCCGGCGGGTGCTGCGACCTCCCGTGAGGCGAACAGGTCGGAGGCGCTGGCCGTCGGCGCGGCGCGGGCCGGTACCGCAGTTGCGCCGGCCGTGCCCGGCAGCTGATCCCATTTCGCGAAGGCCGATAGATCTACGTCGGGACGGACCCACCAGCGCCGGCTCTCGGGGTCATAGCGAGCGCCCAACGCCTTCGCGGCGTCCTTCTCCTTGAAGGGAACGTTTAGGTAGTGGCGCTCATCCATTCGGCGATTTTCGAGCATTCCGCCGAGTAGTTCGCCGCGAAGCCCAGATTGCCGCCGGTTTTTCGCAACTTGTCCTAGCGCGAACCGGCTTAGTGTCCGTACGATGATGGGCCGCGGCGCTCTGCGCCCCGGTCCTAAAACTCCAGTCACCGATGATCTTCCAGAATCTCTCCCAGGGCGCCCGCCCCGTGCTCTTCGCGTGCCTCCTGATGGCGCTCGCGCCAGCCTCGGCCCTTGCTCAATCTGCGCCCGCGCCGAGCAGCCCAGAGGAGGCGCTTCGCCAGTTCCGTGTATCCGTCGAGAAGCTGGCTTCGCCGCCAGAGACCAAGCGAGCGGTTCCTTCAAAGCCGAGGTTTCATCTCGTCGTCGAGGGCACGTCCGGGATCGGCTAAAGGTAGTTCGAAGGTCGAACAGGGCCTCGTCTTTCTGGCCTCGCCTCCGCCCTCAGCTTGAAATCAAAATGAGCGCCTTCATCAGCCCGAACAGCAAGCCGGGATCGCGCGCATCAGCAAAGAAATTTCTGGCGACGTCATCGTCGTCGAGTTGCGCGTAGGTGCGCATGAAGTCGTACGAAAAGACGAGAGGAATTCCGGTGGTTGGGGCGGTCACGATCTGGTTGGGGTAAAACTGAAACACACTCTTCAGATCGTCGACGGCAATCCACCAGCAGCCTTCGAGTCCGCCCTGCCCATCGCCCACGAGCAATCCGTCGTGAACGTTGTCGCGAGTACCCCGGAACTTAGCGTTCGTCAGATCTTCGGTTCCCTCGCTGGGCGCTGGGCGCTGGGCGCTGGGCGCTGGGCGCTGGGCTATCAGACGGCTGCTGTGCCTTCGATGATTCGTCGGGTTGGTTCATACCCGCACCGTATCACGGGCGACCGCGGCGCCTACTCGTCTGAGCCTTAGGTCGCCCAATGCCACAAAGCTGTCGATTGCATCGTTGGGACGTGGAGATACGGGAGGGCCTTCATGGCCTCCGCCAGCGCATTGGGCTCCACGGACTTGTCTGTCTTGAAGTGCTGGTAGATCGCTCGGTTCGACGCCGAGCCGCCGACAGAGCGGAGATAGTCGATCAGATCGCGTTCCACGGGCCGCCAGTCCCAGTAGTCGGATTCGGGCTTGTGCTTGAGCGCGACCGATGCGCGGCCGACTCGGCGCATCCTGCCCGATGCAACCAAGGCCTCGAGAAGCACCTCGTCCTCGACGAATCCTGACACTGGCTCCTCAAGCCTTTCGCGTGCCGAGGTAATTTCTCGCGGCGGGGCTCTCAGCGTGCGCAGGCCCTGAGCGATGTTCTCGATGGACAAGGCGCGAGGCCAGGCCGCGTTGAGCATATGCTCGACGACGCCAACAATTGGGCTCGCGCCGATGACGACGCCGTAGCCTGGTTGGTCCAGCCATCGGACAGCACTCCACTCGTTCAGGATCTCGCGTAGCAGTAACTCTTTGCGTAGTCCGTCGTGGCGATCTTCGAAAGCAGCCGCGATGTGTTCGAAGCGGAACGCACCCCTGGCCGCGGTCAAATCCCGAGCGAACTCGCAGACCTCCAGAACGGTCATGGTCTTGACGTCTTGATTCCAGAAGAACAGGTCGTGGCTTTGGCCCTCGACGGTGACCGGGACGTTGTCCATGCGGCCCAGCTTCACCTGGACGACATCGGTCATGAACTTCGCAACCCCGATGATGTTGGACTTGCCGATGACCGGAGCGAGCCGGCTTTGGAGGTGACGCGCGCCGATGAACCCGAGCGAGGAGAGGTGGTCCGCCATTTCGGCCAGGGCCGGCGAATAGAAGGGCGCAGTCCGGAAAGGGGCGATGATCGGAGCGAGCTTGCGGCGCAGGCGAAACGACTCCGCGGGCGCTGCGGCAGACCAGAAATACGGATCGAACTCGCCGTTGACGGAAACCCCAAAGGCCCAGAGGAGGCTCTTCTCGGTCCACGGCTCCGGCGTGGTTGCGTTCGCGAGGAGCTCCCTCAGCACGCCACGGATCTCAGCCGTGACATCCATGGTCTGTGTACCACTTCGAGCTGCGCCTCGAAGACTTGGGCGAGTTTTGCTGCACCCGGGATGATGCTGCGGGAGAGCTTCCCGATGACTTCTTCCGCATCGAAAACGTCGGGCCGGTTGAGCGACACCACCTTGTGCGCTTCGAACAGCAGCCATCCCAGACGTAGGTCGTTGCCCTTGATCGTGTGCCCCGACCTGGAGCGAAGCCTGAGCGTGTCGTCCTGACGCTTGCGGCGCTCCGCTCTACTGGCCGGCGGCATCAGATTGAGTTCGAGGGGGCCTCTTGCTGGTGCCTTTCGCGGCTTCGGCCCCCCGACGGCAATCGGCGCTGCGCCATGGTGCCCGATATCTTCCCAATCCGAATCGGTGAACTGCCCGGGAT
>NZ_JBFUIU010000642.1:0-5155 GCF_056401695.1 Variovorax sp. P4_D9 | reverse complement strand
AATCCGCTCTGGGGCGTGCGCGACATCGACAAGGTGGCGGAAGTGGCGGGTAATGAAGGCCTTGCGCTGGAGGAGGCCGTACCAATGCCGGCAAACAACTTCACTCTGGTCTGGCGGAAATCAAACGGCGCACTCCCCGGCGCGCGGGCCCTCATCGACGGGTTTGCTTGAGCACCAAAGCTGTCGGCCACGAATGGCGGGAACTGGCCGTTCTGAGCCACTGGGCGCAGCGATTGGCGGGCGCGTGGCCATTCATCATTGAATCACCTCATCCGCGCGCAGCAAAAGCGATTGCGGGATGGTGAGTCCGAGCGTCTTGGCTGTCTTGAGGTTGATGACGAACTCGAACCTCGTCGGCCGCTCAACAGGCAGTTCGCCGGGCTTCGCGCCCTTGAAGATATTGTCGATCTGAGCTGCCACTCGCGGCCAGTGTTGGGTGCCTATTGGCCCGTAGGACAGGAGACCTTCCGCGTTAGCAAAATCTGGATAAGGGCCAATTGACGGCATGCGGCTCTTCATCGCCTCGGCTGCGATGCTTTGTAGGTGCGGAATAAACGACGCGACGTCGGGAATCAACGCGGCATCGGCTCCGGCCTCCCGTGCGCTGGCAAAGAAGGTGCCGGACGATTCGGGACTTCGCATCTCGATGTACAGGACCTGCACAAGGAGTAGCTCAGCCGCACGCGAGATGGTTGGACTCCTCTCAACGCCAGGAGGCATCGCAACCGCAACGCGCGACAGCCGAGGAAGCGCCGTCTTGAGGATTTCCAGCATCTTCGGGCTGTATGTGCCGTGCGTGATCCCCGTGAGGTTTCCACCCGGCGCTGCCAAGCTGTCCACGATGCCACTTTGAACTGGATCGGCGGAAAGGTAGAAAACGATAGGAATCATCGTAGTCTCCTGCTTGGCCGCCCGCGTCGCCGGTGTTCCATTCGTGACGATGAGGTCAACCTTGAGTTGCACCAGCTCTGTCGCGAGCGTCGGCAACTGAGACACATTGTCCGCATAACGTGAATCCATCTTGAAGTTCTGACCCTCGATCCACCCAAGGTTACGCATGGCCTCGAAGAAGCCGTCTTCCATTGGAAGCTTGCGTTCTCTCAAGTAGCCGATTCGGTACACCCGTGCCGACTGCTGCGCTATCGCGGCAAACCGGACGGTTACGAGACCACTCGCAACCAGGCAGTCGAACGAACGGCGGTTCATTGCTGGATCATTCCGTCGGCCATGCTACGCCTCCGCGGAGGCTTTGCCCACGCCGGAGAATGCCCGGTTCTGGCCGGTGACGGCTGTTGGTCGACTGTAGTCGGTCATCTCGCTAGGCGCGCGTTAAGTCAATGACACAGCCTCGCCGCACCACAAGGGCAAACTGCGCGCTTCGCGTAACCCGTCAGGGTATGGCCACAGTGGACTCCCTCCTCCGCGCTGCGAAGCCCGCGCGCAGCAGGTACCGCAGCGCCGCGCGGTCGTAGCCGCCGATGTAGTCGAGCTCGCCATCGATCACCGCGTCGAGCTCGCGCGCCTCTGTCGGTGCGCTGTGCCCACGATCAACCCCATCTCAAGCGGGGACGGCACTCCTCACTCGACCGGTGGCCGCCGTGCATGCCAATCCGTTGCATTCTGGAAGGCGCGCCCGGCCCGCACGAGCAGTTCCTCGCGCAGGTGTGCGCCGACCAGCTGCACACCCAACGGAAGCCGCGCGCTCGTGAAGCCGGCCGGCAGCGTGATCGTCGGATGGCCCGACATGTCGAAGGGTGCGGTGTAACGCATCAGCTCCAAGCGGTAGCCGGGCTGCGTGCGCAACTCGGCGAGCTGCGCCAGACTCGGCACGGTAAACGGAATCACCGGCGTGAGCAGCAGGTCGACACCTTGCATCAGCGCGTGCATGCGGCCCGTGAATTCAGCGCGGGCAAGCAGGATGCGCTGGTAGTCGGTCCCGCTCAGTGTGAGCCCACCATCGAGCAATGCCGCCAGAACAGGCCCGTATTCGCTGCGTCGCACGGGAAAGGTTGCTGAGTGCGCCACCGCGGCCTCCACGCCGCAATGCGCTACCCAGCCCGAGATCACCGCATCCACCTGGGGCATCGTGACCGGAACCGGCGTAGCGCCCAACGCGGCCAGGGTCCGCAGCGCCGCCTGCAGGGCATCGGCCACTTCCGAGGCGACGTCCCGCGAAATGTAGGCCTCGTCGATGCCGATGCGCAGGCCGTTGAGGCGCTGCACGTCGCCGGCGAGATAGTCGGGCACCGGGGCCTGCAGGGCGGTGGGATCGTCAGGATCGGCACCTGCAATCGCGCCGAGGATCAGGCCACAGTCGGCAGCGCTGCGGCAGATCGGTCCGAGGTGGTCCATTGAGGCCGCGAGTTCGAATGCCCCGTAGCGCGAAACCCGGCCCCAGGTGGGCTTCAGTCCGGTCACGCTGTTGGCCACCGACGGAAAGCGGATCGAACCACCGGTGTCGGTGCCGATCGCGCCATGGCACAGGCCGGCGGCGATGGCGACGCCCGAGCCGCTGGACGACACCCCCGTCCACGTTTGCGCATTCCAGGGATTCAGCGGCGCAACGATGTTGGGGTGGTGAGCGCTGAACGCGCCCTCGGTCATCTGCAGCTTGCCGAGCAGCACCGCGCCGGCCTCGCGCAAGCGGCGCACGACGGTGCCATCCACCGGGGGCATGAAGTCGCGATGGACCATGGTGCCGGCTGCGGTCGGGATGCCGGCGGTCCAGCACAGGTCCTTGACCGCGATCGGCACGCCATGCAGCGGCCCGGCGGATTCGCCGCGTGCCAGCCGGGCATCGGCGTCGGCCGCCTGCGCGAGTGCGAGCTCGGGTGTCGTGCGTGCGTAGGCATGAAGCCCCGGGTCGATCTGCTCGATGCGCCGCAGCATGGCCTGCGCCACCTCGGTGGCGGAGAGTTTGCGCGCCCGGATCAGCCCGGCAAGCGCTTCGATGCCCAGCCAGGCGACGTCTTGGTCAGTCATAGTGCGGGAGCTGCTCTCGGGACTCGGGCCCAGTATGCGCTGGGATCGAAAGAGGCGACGCCGGATCCACGGATGATTCGCCAGATCCAATGTGCCCCGCCAGACGCAGCATTGGCTGAGATGCCTCCTACACGCCTCAGCCTCAACCAGGGCCTTCGCCCTTGGCTTCATACAGCGAAGGTGTGACGCCAGCGCGCGCGAGAAAGCCCCGCAGATGCAATAGCGACCTTGCATCGACCACGTTGCTGTGGTGCGGACGGTGCAGTACATCCTCCATGCGATTGAGCCTGATACGGATCCTCGCGCCAGAAATTGGCTCCAGTGACGCGCCAATGTGCTTCAGCAACGCTTCGATTTCGCGCCAGTGCAAGTTGCCACTGGGCGGATCATGAAAGATGGAGCGGATCAGGTTTGCGTGGTGGCGACTCATCGATGCCTCGCGGGACAAGATTGCACGAGAGCGTACCCGATACACATGCTACCAAGTCCTCCCCCCAGTCGCGTCGGTCAAAAGCACTGCACCTCAGGCCTTGGGGTCACGCGCGCCGCGCGGTTGCCCGCAATCGGGATGTGTGACGGTCCGCTTTCTGGCGTCGAGTCTCGAAGTGTGGCCGACAGCTCTGGGTCGAGAGCGGCGTCGAGCGGCCGCTTTCTGGCATCCACTTCGAGTGACTGGTGATGGCCGACAGTTCTAGTTCGAGTTCCAAGCTCGAACGCGTGCTCCAGACTGGTTGCCGCCATTCGTCTTCGGCCCGTCGAATGGCGGCGGCTACCGAAAGATGCTATGTGGGACTCCCCGAGTTAGACCCCGTTGAGCTAGAACGGGATTTCCTTAACTTCTTGGCAGGAGATGGAAATGTCGACAACCCAAGCAGTCCCACAACGTGAGGATACGGCGATCCCGGGCGATCTGTACATGAGCTTCGAGCTCGGCGACAAGTCCTGGAAGGTGACGGCGAGCGATGGCCGACACACCCCGAGCCGCTATAACGTGGACGCCGGCGACACGGCCGCCGTTGCGCACTGCATCGGCAAGGCCCGGGAGCGCTGCAAGCTCGAGCCGCAGGCCAGGGTGCACTCATGCTACGAAGCAGGGCGCGACGGCTGGTGGCTGCACCGCTGGCTGGTCGAGCAGGGTGTCGACAACATCGTGGTCGACTCCTCCAGCATCGAGGTGAACCGACACGCCAGGCGGGCCAARACCGACCGGCTCGATGGCGACAAGCTGCTGGCGATGTTGCTGCGCCATCATCGCGGCGAGCGTGTGTGGTCGGTGGTGCATGARCCCACGCCCGAGGATGAAGATGCGCGCCGCACGCACCGCGAGCTCGCCCGGCTGACGCARGAGCGCACCTCGCACATGAAYCGSATYGGCTCGCTGCTGGTGCTGCAYAACGTRCGCCCGCACGTCATCATCGGCGGACGCGATTGGGCGCGCTGGTGGGAACGCAATTGCGAGCAAGTGCCGCCTGTCTTGCGCGCCGAGATCGAGCGCGAGAGCGCGCGGCTGGCGCTGGTCAAGCAGCAGGTCAAGGCGATGGAAGCCGATCGGCGCCAGGAACTGGCCGATGGCAAGCAGCTGCAGGTGGCGCAACTCGCGCAGCTGCGCGCCATCGGGCCCAAGGGCGCCTGGGTGTTGGTCAAGGAGCTGTTCGTGGCGGCGCTTCGCCAACCGGCGCGAGCTCGCCGGCTGCCTGGGGTTGGCGCCCACGCCATATGCCAGCGGCGACAGCCAGATCGAGCAGGGCATCAGCAAGGCAGGTAACAAGCGAGCGCGCACGATGCTGATCGAACTCGCCTGGAGCTGGCTGCGCCTGCAGCCCGAAAGCGCATTGACTCAGTGGTTCAACCGGCGCTTCGCTGGCGCAGGCAAGCGCATGCGTCGCGTAGGAATCGTGGCCGTGGCCAGAAAATTGGCGATCGCGCTGTGGCGCTATCTGCAGGACGGCGAGATCCCGGCCGGAGCCTTGCTCAAGCCGACCACTGCCTGAAGTCCCGAACAGCTTTCTTCCAACGCTGGCAAGGAATGCATCATGATGATCAAAGGTCGACGCGCCCGAAAGGTCGGCGGGTCACTGCGTAGTGACCGATCCAAAAGAAGGGGCGCGCCGGTAAMYGGGGTTTGCCAGTGCGCAAGAAGGGGCGCGCCGGTAACCGGGGTTTGCCAGTGCGC
>NZ_JBFUIU010000641.1:0-5157 GCF_056401695.1 Variovorax sp. P4_D9 | reverse complement strand
GAACAGCGCGATGCGTCCAGCAGGCCCAACTCGTTGTTGGCCAAGGCCGCCGCCTGCTTGATGACGGCAAGCGCCTTGATCAGTTCCGGGTAGATGGAGATCGGCGTGCCCGTGATCGGGAAGTTCTCCACCGCCCGCAATGTGTGGACGCCGTAGTAGACGTCGTGCGGAACCGCACGGTCGCCGAGCAAGTCGTGCTCGATTCGCGTTTGATCAGCTGTCATAGAAATTCCCTTTGGTCATCAGCCCAACTGGGCGGCATGGTGAGCGAAGTGATCTGCCAGAAAACTTGCGATGAAGTGTAGCTTTGGTCGTAGCCGGGGTGCAAACGCAGTGAGCGGGTGGCCCGCGCGCTCGCAGGCCGCCTGCAGCAGATCGGGACACAGCTGGGATAGAAACTCGTCCGACTCGCCCTGAAAGACAAGCAGTGGCAGTCGTCGATGGGCACCGTCGGCGATGCCTACAACAACGCGATGGCCGAGAGCTACGCTTGAATGCGAGCAAAGCACGGCGCTTCAAGTTCTTACCGCTGCGCCGCCCGCACGGTTGCAGAGCTGGCGGGCCTGCACCGCCTCGCCCATGCGAGCGTGCGCAAGGAAACGATCGCTTGCGGCGAGTACATCGAAGATGAGCAGTTCCGCATCGGCTGGTTTGCAGGCGGCCGCAAGCACAACGGTGCCAAGCATCTGCGCGTCGCCATCGATGGCACCGTCCTGACCGCTGTGCCGCTCGAAGAGGTGTCCAAGTTCGAGGTAATCGCCGGAGGCGTCGAGCGGGACGGTCACATGGGCCGTCGGTTCGTGTGCGCCTTGCAGCGCCGCAGCTTGACCCGCATGTTGGTCGCCGCAGCGCTTGATCAGTGCGGCTCGATGTCTTCGACGATGGTCCCCGCCATTCAGCCCTGACCTCCGATTCGAAAGATGCGAGCCAGCGCCTTCGCGGAAGCGCGCATCTCGCTTGCCGAAGAATGAATATTCATCATCGACAGCTTGCTGGAAGGCACTCCGCCCACCCTGGCAAAGCCAGAGGGGCGTCGGCGCGCTGCGGGTCTCGGTGGCAAGGTAGCCTTCCGGCGCCAACCCGGAGGTCACCCAGATCGACCATGAGGCGCGGAGGCGCGGAGGCGCAAGGCTGATCCCGATGGAGATGACACCACCGGAATCTGACCGCCCATGGCGCCCGCGAGCGACGGACCGGAGTCCTTGCACGGCGCTGCGCTGGCACGGCTGGAAATCGCAAGCACACCGCGAGATTCGCTCCAACGGGTTCGTGAAAGTCGGTGAGCAGTACTGCGAGCAGCGCAGGTGTCGAATCGCGCAAACCGTTCATCTTCCAGTTACCGACATCAGCGGGGTTCTGCTCTCAAGAACGCCTTGTGTTCTGGATCATCGGGATTCCGCCGCTGCCATCTCAAGGGTTCGGCATGGCGCTGCCTTGGCGACTGGGAGCCAGAGAATTGAAGGGCCTGCGTTCGAGCTGATGAGCACGCCACCGCAAGCCAGCCGACGTGTCTTCCTTGGGTTTGTACTCACACCCGACCCATCCGTCGAATCCGAGCTCATCGATCACGTCGAACAGGTACTCGTAGTTCAGTTCGCCGAGGTCAGGCTCTTGGCGCTCGGGCACGCCGGCGATCTGCAAATGGCCGACCCGGCCGGTCGGCAGGTACTGGCGCAGCTTCATCGCGACGTCACCTTCGACGATCTGGCAGTGGTACAGATCCATCTGTACCTTGAGGTTGCTCGCACCAACCGCTTGCAGGAGACCATCCATTTCTTGGGGGTGTGCAGTGCAGCATCCGTTCCCGTGGCTACGCTGCGAGGGGTATCTGATCCTGAGCGCCGAAGTGCGGATACCACCTCTCGAAGGACGCTCGTAGTTCGTCATTCAGGACTTGGGTACGAACCTGGAGCAGCAGATGCGCTCCGCGCGGCGTCCAGCGCATCTGCTGCTTCTTCACGAACCGCTTGGCGATCACCTGGTTGACCGCGGACTCGACAAAGCCAGCCTACCTTTCCTGCGATTGCGCAGCCAATGCGGCGAGCCTTCGGTTGACGGCTCGCCGATCGAAGCGGTCGGGGTGGTAGTGGCGCAATATGTCCCATTCCTCGTCGTCCACTCCGTCGAGAAGATCCTCCAACTCGTGCCGGCACCTGCCCTCGCCGATCAAGGTGTACTCGAGCCGAGTGGCCATGAACGCCTGCGGACCGCCGCAATCCTCCGGAGGTGCCGCACGCCGGCCTGCGATGCACACCGGATACAACCGCCTCGGGTCCAGGGGCAAGGTGGCCTCGATGCGCAGATCGTGCACCCACAAATCGCCGAAGTCGTATTCGTAGGTGAATCGCTCAAGGCGCCGCAGCGCCAGTTGGCCGATCAGGGCATTGTGGGCATCGGTGTCGAAGGCCACGCCGCCCTCCTGATTGACTCCGTACTCGCGACCGCGAATCTCGAAGCGGTGAGGATGCATGTCCTGCCAGCCGAATGCGACCTGCAGGATCTGGTGCAGCCGGGCGACGCTTGTATCGCCTCGCACCAGCAGGCGCCGCCAGATTAGCGGGCTGATGCCGCGCAGCACGGCGCGCAGCTGCAGGACCTCTTGGCCAGAGGATGCCCCGGTTTCCATCTCCGAAGCTTACTTTGCTGCACTGCACACCCCCAAGAGATGGATGGACTCACTCGGATCGCTCGGCCTCGGTCATCAACGGATAGATGCGAACGATCCGCTCGATGTGAAGCATGTAGGGATGCTGGGCGATGCCTTCTTCAGTTTCCGTCGATCGCATCGCTGAAAACCTTGTGCATCAGATCAAGCGGGCGCACAGTTCGCGACGCCGATGGCGTGCGCCTTGGAGCCATCATCGAAGAACTCGGACGTGCTGATCGTGCCGGTCATCGGGCCGGGCTTGAAGCCTGGCGCGCGTGATTCGCAGTTGAAGAAGATGTTGTCGGAGCGCTTCATGGTGAAGTAGCCGTGTTTGTCCATGTTCTTCGCATCCAACTTGACCGTCTTGTTGTGAATCGCGGTCATGCCGTCGTAGCCCTTCCTCGAAGCGCGTTTGACTGCTGCGTAGTCCAGCGCATCGGTCGCCACGGACGTCCCCTTCTCGCGACCGTTCTTCGATGCTTCGACCTTCGAGGGTGCCGGTGCGGGGGCAGGGGCGGGCGCAGTTGCCACCGGAGCGGCGGGCGCGGGCGCAGGTGCCGCAGCTCAGGGTTGGATGGCGCAGCCGGCGAAATGGATGGAGGACGTAGCAACAAGCGCGAGAGACTTCGAGTTCATCTACAAGAGTTTTGGAGTTTTTGACCCAAGAAGTCTCGCAGGTCGGAAGACGATCGCGCTAGGTAAGGCGTGGAGAAAATCACACTTTGCCCGCCATGCRCACGCCCTCACCCAATCGGGTGCCGTGTCTCCTGATCGRCATCCTCGGCGTCTTCAGGCGGCGACCGGGACGCGAAAGCTTCTGCGACGGCGGCCGCGACGTTATCCCATGTCGCGTCGTTCTGCAGGGCCGGGAATCGCTTGGCCAGCTTCCCCGAACGCACGCCGTTGTTCTCTCGCGCCGATCGGATGATGGCGTCCACGTCGGCGTCTGGCCCTTCGATGATTTCCTTCACCGCTGCCCGTGCCTGGCCAAGGCTTCGGAAGAAGGAGGCCTGTGCATGCATCTCTTGCTGGATGGTTCGTGCGAGGAGCCCTGCTGTGTATTCAACGTGGCTGGTCAGGTCGAGAAACCGCCAGGCCATCCGTGCATCGGCGTACGCGTCGAAATGGAAGTTCGACATGACACCGTCAGGTTGCTGCTCCGGCTCCCTCGAGAATCGATACCGGTCTGCATAGCGCTCCATCAGCGGCCGAGAGAAGGCCTCCAACGCTTCGTCATACCGTGYACGTTCCGCCGAGTGCTCGGTGATCAAGGCGGATATGGGAAGAATGAAAGGAGCGTGTATGGCGCCGTCGCGCCGCAGCACGTCGTTGACCAGGAACCTGTGCACGCGGCCGTTGCCGTCCGCCAGAGGGTGGATGTACACGAACGCGAAAGAAGCAACCGCAGCGCGAGCTGTGGCCGATGCCCCCTGCGTTCGCTCCACGAATGTCCGCAGCCCCTCGAGCATGGGAGCGACATCGGGCCACTCCGGCGCGACGTAGTGCACTACGTTTTCGTAGCGGACCGTCTCACCGACAAACAAGGCCGACTGCCGCAGGCCGAACGATGCGAGGGTCGTCACCTCACCGAGGATGTCCTTCTGCAGCGTCGCCAGATCTTCGGCCGACAGGGGAATCTCTCCGGCCCCAGTCCGCGTCTCCATCACAGCAGCAAACCGCTGAACGCGGCTCACTTGGTCTTGCTCACCTTCGATGAGGAAGCTCGAACGACTTTCGCGCAAGGTCATCCAGACGGCACTGCGGCGCAAGACCTCGGCGCCGAACTCGGCCTCTTCCTTCCCGAGCGCGGCGGCCAAGTCGAATTCGAGAGCCTCGCGCACCTGGGGCGTGCGACGCACCGTCGGGCAGAAGTCGCTGGTGCCTGGCATGTTGTCGCGGACACGCCAGCGGGCAAGATTGACGCTCGCCTCTGCCACCATCTGGTCATCCGGGTCCAGGGCGTCGACATATCCGCCACCGATCGAGACGCCATCGATATCCAGTTGGCGCCTCGTGATCCACTCGTATAGGAAGCCCGCGCGGCGCGCATACTGCCCGGTCGGCTCCGAGCGCGCCCAGGCGGCGAGTATGTTCGGATCCACGCGCTCGAACAGGCGCGCCAGAAGTTCTAGATGAGCGCCCTCGTGTTTCAGCAGGAACGTGAGGTGGGCCGGCACGTCGGAGTCCGGCCGCATTTGCTCCTGATGGATCTCCCGACGATGGTCCCCATGGTGTACTGTGTGTCTGCGCGGCCCGATCTCGCTCCTTACACGGAGGGGCTGAACGAGTTGGAGGCCGTACTCGCGCGCGAGCCACGCACCTCCGATTGGATCGCCGGAGGTCTGCCRCATCAGAGGGCGCGAATTTTTCTGTTCCATGGCCCCATCCTAGCCATAAAACGTTAATAACGGCATAAAAACGATCTCCCTTGCGCCTGTTTGCATTAAAACGCTTATGTAACGAGCGTCAGGCCAATCGTCGCAGGCGCAGAATACTGGTTTTATATCCAG
>NZ_JBFUIU010000640.1:0-5157 GCF_056401695.1 Variovorax sp. P4_D9 | reverse complement strand
GCGAATGGGCGCGGCCCAGTTGGCAAAACAGCATCGCAACCAGCTGGCCCCAACTGGAGAAGCCCTTGGACGCGTATTCAGCCTGGGTGCGCTTGACGATGTGCTCGAACTCGATGCGCGGAATCAGCTTGAGGATCTGACTGAACATGCTGCATGATGCTTTCACGTTGGGCCTCTCGTGAGTGGGGTGGAAGTGCGTTTGGCGACACACAGCTACCCTACACCTCGGGATGGCTCAACGCCTTTCTGTCTTGGACAAGAGTGGAAGTCTTCGCAAGTGGCCGGGTGGCGGTCACTCCGGACAATATCCTCGGAATCCTGTCGCTCTTCTTCTGGACGCTGACGGTCATCGTCTCGGTCAAGTACGTCGGCCTGATCATGCGGGCGGACAACCACGGCGAGGGGGGCCTGATGGCTCTGCTCGCCCTGGCCTCCAATTCGGTCAAGGACCAGCCCAAGTTGCGGCGGGTGTTGATGACGTGCGGCGTGTTCGGCGTCGCCCTGTTTTTCGGTGACGGGGTGATCACCCCGGCCATCTCCGTGCTCTCCGCGGTGGAGGGCCTGGAAATCGTGACCCCGGCTGCCGCACCCTACATCCTGCCGATTTCCTTCGCCGTCCTGGCCGTGCTCTTCATGGTGCAGAAGCATGGCACGGCACACATCGGCCGCTTTTTCGGGCCGGTCATGGTGCTCTGGTTCTTCGCGATCGGTCTTTGCGGACTGGTGCCCATCGCCCACAATCCTTCCGTGTTGAAGGCGATCTCGCCCTACTACGCCCTGCACTTCGGGTTCGAGCACTACCAACTGGCCTTCATCACCCTGGGGGCGGTCTTTTTGTGCGTGACCGGTGCGGAGGCGCTCTACGCCGACATGGGGCATTTCGGCAAGAAGCCGATCCAGTGGGCATGGTTCGGCCTGGTGATGCCGGCATTGGTCCTGAACTACTTCGGGCAGGGTGCCTTGGTGCTTGCCGATCCCAAGGCGATCGAGAACCCCTTCTTCCTCATGACGCCGGACTGGGCCCGCGTTCCGATGGTAGGCCTCGCGACCGCGGCGACGGTCATCGCCTCCCAGGCGCTCATCTCGGGCGCGTTTTCGGCGACCAAGCAGACCATCCAGCTCGGCTACCTCCCGCGCATGACGATCCTGCACACCTCGGAGCACGACAAGGGGCAGATCTACGTGCCTGCGGTGAACCTGGCGCTGCTGGTCGGCGTGACGCTGGCCATCGGCATGTTTCACTCATCGACGGCCCTGGCGGCGGCCTACGGGATATCGGTCAGCCTGGTCATGGTGATCACGACGGCAATGACCTTCTTTGTGGTGCGATACGTTTGGGGATATCCGCTCCCGGCCTGCATCGCGGCCACCGGCTTCTTCATCGTCGTCGATATCGCCTTCTTTTCATCGAATGCTCAAGATCGCGGACGGTGGCTGGTTTCCACTGCTGATGGCGGCAGCCCTGTACCTCATTCTCGCGACGTGGAAGGATGGCCAGCGCATTCTTTCGACCAGGCTTCGCGAGGATGCCATCGAACTGCAACGCTTCCTGCAGAACGTGGTCGCCAACCCGCCGACCCGTGTGCGGGGAACGGCCGTGTTCCTGGCGGCAGAAGCAGGGATCGTCCCCAGTGCGCTCTTGCACAACCTCAAGCACAACAAGGTGCTGCACGAACGCAACCTGTTCGTGACGGTGCGAGCCAGCGAGGTGCCCAGGGTGCCAGCGGACCAGCGCGGCGAGATCACACCGGTCTGCGCAGGCTGCTGGAAAGTCATCTTGCACTTCGGCTTCCTGGATGAGCCCGACGTGCCCGACGCGCTGAAGGACGTTGCGGCGCGGGAACTCCAGTTGGCCCCGATGACGACGAGCTATTTCCTGTCGCGCGACATCGTCGTGCCGACCCTCGCGGGCGAGATGACCCACTGGCGCACGAAGCTCTTCACGCGGATGCACCGCAGCGCCAGTGCCGCAGCCGAGTATCTCTACCTGCCCAACAATGCAGTGGTCGAGTTGGGCACGAAGATCGCGATCTGAGCCGGGCGGGGTCGTGCCCGCGGTTGGGATGCCCGTGGCAGGCTGAAGTGGATACCGCGCCCCGCGCGCTTGGGCTCGATCCGGTGTCAGGGCGCCTTTGACTGCTGCAGATGCTTTCGCTTCAACCATGCCCGCATCATCGCGCGTCGTTCGAATCCTGGGGTCGCCGCGAGAAAGGCTTCTGCGTCCGCGTGGGACAAGGGTTCACTCCGCGTCACCGTGGTCGCCACCGATCGGAAGCCCAGCCAGAGCATTCCACAGTGAGCGCACGCGCTGATCGCCAACTCGAACGAGTCGACGCGGCCCAGATAGGCCTCGCCGGCTTCGAGCATGGGCGTACCGCAGCAGGTCCATTCGAGCGTCATGTCTTGCGGTTGTCGAGCCGCGTAGACCCATTTCGAAAACCGGGACCAGAGACTCGTTCTCGTCTCGCTGCTTCGATAAGCTGCCCCCCTTTGAGGCGCACCAACCTGGTCAGGGTGACGATGGAGCGGGTCCTGCTGGTTGAAGGACAGGATCCTGCGTGTCCTTGTGACAGCGATTTTCATAATGAACAGAACAAAGAATTGAGACTGAGGCGGGAAGCGTACCGTGGCGGCCATAAAAACCGGGGTAAAGATCGCGAGGCCCCGCRTAAATGTTTGCTCAGATCCGGCGGCCAATCGTTCGGGCGCTTGCGGTCCATGGGGCGTGCAAAGACGCCCGATACGCTTTCTTTGCATCGTCGGGCCCCACTCTGTTCGCCATATTTACGCGCACCTGCCGAGAATCCTAGTCTTCTCAACTGCAAGGAGCCCAACGTGGCCTATGCCGCATATCGCGAGTACCCTGGTGAACTTCGGACTTTAAATTCGACCCCGTTTCATGTGCTCGAGGTCGCCGTCGCATTGAGCGATGCACGACGCGTTCGTCAGCTTGTCGCACGCTGCGCCGATGCCGGTGTGGTGCACTGCGAGCCACTCCTCAACGAGCGCGGCTCACAGGAAAGCGATGCGCCTCGGGTGCGCCTGATGATCCGTCTCCCGCTCGCCAGCTATGCGCAGGTTCTGCATGACCTGATCGAAGGCATCCCCTCAGGCGAAATCGGTCGCCTCGTCGCGTGGCGAGATCACCAGATCACCTGACGCAACGCGGGCTCTGTCATGGCCGATAGCCTCCTCGTGCCTGTGCTCTGCGCGCTTGGGTCCTTTTTTCGTCCCGTTTGGCGTCGCCTAGCTTTCTGCATATACGGCGCGGCGGGTTGCCGGGAACTAACAAGGCATTCGCTGAGCCTCTTCCTGTCTCTGTGCCTGTCCCGCGACTCGACCTGCCCGTGCGCCGTCCGATGAGAGACCGTCGTCCCCCCACTTGGGGAAGAGACGTCGCCAAGCGTTGTCGACGCAGGGCAAGCCCACGATAATTCGGCTGGCAAAGGGAGCGACCTCTCGGCTGCCTTTGCATGCCGCGTCTTGCCCCTCTGGAGGATCGCCGTGACATTCCTGTGGCCGGAAATGCTGTGGTCGTTGTCGGTGCTGCCGGCGTTGGCCCTGCTTTACGTCTGGATGGTCCGCCGACGCAGACCGGCAGCGTTGCGATACCCCGGTCTGGCATTGGTGCGGCAAGCCGCGGGCAAGTGGTTGATTTGGCGTCGCCATCTGCCGCCGGCGCTGCTGCTGCTCGCGTTGGGTGCCGTGCTCGTGGCAGGTGCGCGGCCCATGGCCGTTGTGACGCTGCCATCACAGCAGCAGACCGTCATGCTGGCCATGGACGTCTCGGGCAGCATGAGTGCGACCGATGTGGCGCCGGATCGCATCACGGCCTCTCAAATGGCCGCCAAGGCCTTTGCGCAAGAGTTGCCGCGCGGGGTTCGCATCGGCGTGGTGGCGTACGGCGGGTCAGCCAGCCTGRTGCAGGCGCCAACTCTCAGCCGTGAAGACGTGTTGGCGGCCATCGACCGGTTCCAGTTGCAGCGCGGCACCGCGATCGGCAGCGGCATCATGGTCGCGCTTGCGACGATCTTCCCGGACGCAGGAATTGACGCGTCGCAATTCAGCGACCAGCACAATCAAAGCTGGAAGCGCGGCGACCTTGGCCACGCCGAGCTATCGGAAATGAAACCGGTGGCGCCCGGTTCGTACAGATCGGCCGTCATCGTGCTTCTCACCGATGGCCAGAACACGGTCGGGCCCGATCCCATGGATGCCGCCCAGGTGGCCGCTAACCGGGGCATCAAGATATTTACCGTCGGCTTTGGCTCGAAGGACGGCGATGTCATCTCCTTCGAAGGCTGGAGCATGCGCGTGCGCCTGGACGAAATCACCATGAGGAATGTCGCCAATCTGACACAGGGCGAGTACTTCTATGCCGGCAGCGGCACGGATCTGAAGAAGGTCTATGAGGCGCTACAGAGCCGGCTGGTGTTTGAGAAGAAAGAAACCGAAATCACGGTCGCATTTGCCGGCCTTGCCGGACTGCTGATGCTTCTCGGCACGACGCTTTCGTTGTGGTGGTTTGGCAAGGTCGCGYAATTCGGTGGACAGACCCGAGCGATACTGAGTCGGCCCTGCAAAATTCATCCTCGCGTTCAGGCGAGGGGCAAGACCACAGGCGGGCGTCAGCTTCGCTCAGCGCCTGGCCGACGAGACCTCGAACATTCCGCTGGGCAAGTACGGTAGGCCGGAAGAAGTTGCCGTGGTCGTCGAGAGCTCGCGTCGGCATACGGAATCGCGGTCACGATAACGATGTTCATCACCACCTGGCTCACCTTGTAGATCGCGGCGATCGTGCTGGCCCCCAGATGATGAGGTTGGTCAGGAACACCAGCGTCTCGCCCGTGTCCTCACGCACCGCCTCCACCCGCCGCAGCAAGTGCGGGCACTTGTCGCGTGCGGGACCGTGGAAGACCTGCTCGAACAGCTGCCAGGGGCGGTGCGCGTTGGCGTACGACAGCGAGGAGCGCGGTGAAGAGGCCTCCGCCGGCCTCGGTCGACTCCGAGGTACCGAGAAACAGGATGCCGTCAGGTTTGAGCGCGATGCGGAACATCTCCAGCACATGCGCCTGGGCGGGGCGGTCCAGATAGATCAGCAGGTTGCGGCAGCAAATCAAGTCGAGGCGCGAGAAGGGTTCGAGGCGCGAGAAGGGT
>NZ_JBFUIU010000639.1:0-5169 GCF_056401695.1 Variovorax sp. P4_D9 | reverse complement strand
GGGCAACGCCGGGATCCCTCGATCCTCTGGCACTGGCTCGCGCCGCAACTCTCGCGCCGTCGAGCATCTTGGATGCTCGTGCCGTGCCTGCCGCTCGGATCGCCAGGGCGACGACATGGGAGCATATCCGCGCAATGGCTACCCCCCAAACAACGGTCGGCGCGCCTTCTCCGATGCCGGCGACGTTCGATGGCTACGTCGAGGAGGTAGCCCGGGCGTGAAGACGATCGGAGTGGCAGCGGCCACGTGCCCTGGAGCACTCAGGGTTGAACTGAGATCCGAACAATGGTCGTTCGCGGTGCATGGAACGGATCGCCGCCGATCACAGTGATCGATGCATCGCCCGGCTGCCGAGCCTGCAGCAGTACGGTACCCGGCGCACCCATCGCGGCAAGTACCTCACCGTTGTCGCCCAGCATTGCGGCAGAAAATGCGCCCAGCACGTCGACTGCATTGGAACCGGCATCGATACGGGCCCCAGAGGCGCGCAGCACGAGGACGTCCCCGGACTGCACCCTCAAAGGCGAAGGGCACGCGGCGACATCCTGGATCTCGATCAGCCTCGCCATCGGTTGTGCTCCAGGCACTGCCCATCATCTGCGCAAGGCGTCGCGCTGGTCAGACGTAAACCTCGACATCCTCCTCCTCGGGCCAATCGTCGGCGGGCATCTGACCTTGTTCGGATGTTTCGGCGTCTCCGTTCACAACAAGGGCGCGGCCGGCCTTTGGATAGATCCTGCCTGCGAAGGCGCAGTCGGTCCCATTGATGTCGGTTCCACCGATTATCGGCTTGCTGTCCTTCGTGATGGCCGCAGGCAGTTGATAGCACATGATCGACGTCTGGTCGGGTGGAGTCRCCATCAGCGATGCCTCGCGCAGAGAGGTGAGCACCTGTGCGTCGACCGTGGCCTTGTCCCAGCCGTAGGTCGTCAGAAACCAGGCGTATGCTTTCGCCGGGTCGATCCGGGAGACGAGTGCTGCGCGCATGTGCTCGTGCGGAAACCCAAGCGTGTGACCGGTCTCGTGGCGGACAACGCGCTTGTATTCCGATTCCGGGGTATTCATCGTGAACCTCTCGAGGTTCATCGTCTGGCGGTTCTTCGGAATAAGCCGGATGTCGGTGCCAAGGTACGACCAATAGCCTCCGGGTTGGCGCGAGATACGGACATCGCCGCCCCCCGCGGTCGCAACGAACGAAATGCCGCAGCAGCGACTCCACGCATTCATGTGGCTGATGATGCGCGCTTTCAAGTCGCTCGGTGTGCTTTCCATGAAGCTGACCGTCAGGCGTCTCAGCTGCGGGCCCCAGTACTTCGACGTGAGGACTGCGATTCGCAGCGGGTCGTCAATCCGGAAGTCGCCGGAAAACGCCGCCTGTGGGCCCAACACCGGTGCATTGACTGGATTGATCGTGCGAGCGGTGAGGGCGGCCTTGACCAGTAGCCGTTGCGGAAGTGACTTGACCACGCAGCCGGGGACGTCGTCGTGACCGCTTGCGTCAGACGAATCTGCATGGACATGGTGCCCATGTCCGTGGTCGCATTCATTGACCGCCGCACTAGCGGCCGTCGCAATATGTGTCAAAGCCTCGCGCAGCAGTTCTTCCTGACTCATGATTTTCTCCCGTGAGCGCATGACTTAGAAACGCCGCTGGTCGGCAAGCGCTCAAACCGACGCGACAGACATTTATGTCGGAAAGTGGCGGAAAACGCATCCTCAATTCGTGTGAAGTTTCGGCTCTCACGAAGCGAAATTGCCAATTGGCATGTCGTGATGGTGCTCACTGATCGCATCCGGCACCACGGAGTTACGAAACGCAGCCGCCCACCTATTTGCCGCCCGCAGCACCACAGAGGTCGAGCACATTCGCGCCCGTACGCTCGTCGGTCCGCCGCTGCAGGGGCTGAGCGTGAACCGTGACGGTCAGCTCCACCGATCCGGTGCCAACCTCCAGAGCCAATAGATGCCCGCCATAGGCAGCGAATGTGCTGTCGCATGCCACGGCGTGCAGGTGGGGGAGCGGCTTGCCGTCCTTCCAGGCGAGGCTTCCCACCAGGCAACCGATCTCGACGTTGTCGAAGCGACACGGATTGAACCTGCGCTGCCGTGCATCCCAGAAGCCGAAGGTCGCGTGGCCGAAGCTGAGACCCACGAGGCTCGCACTCGGAATGCGCTTGCGGTGGGTCAGATCGATCAACTGCGCGAAGGCGTCATCGCCTTGTCGCAGGACCATGAGGTAGCCGTCGTTCGCGCGGATGAACCGCGTGGCATCGAATGCTGTCATTCGATCGTCCCGTGAAGAGCAGGGGAGCCGGTCACTCTAGGACACATCTTCGTGCCCGCCCGAGCCATGGGATTTGCCAGGATTTGCCCCTGATCGGCGCACGTCGCGGAAAGGCTGATATCTCGATTTGAATCTATGACGGGGCAGGGCCGTTTCCTATTCTTGCCACATCGAGCTGCAGAGGTTGCAGCGCTTCCATGCCGTGTCCTCATCGCGACGTCCGCCGCTAGTTCGAGGTGAGTTTCGCAAGACCCTTCTTAACATCGCGTTTGCCCATTCTCTTGACCTGCGCGATAGCTTGCAGATGATTCTGGCGTGCCGTGATTTTCCTATACGGTGAACATCCGCGACTATGCAGATTGCGCAGACCGCGCGTGACAGCGGCAGGCCGCTGCCCGGTAGGAAGGGCTGACGACGGCCGTATCCGAAGAGCGCAAGCAAGCACCGAGCGGCATAGATTGCACGCGGATCAAGCATGGGCGCAAAAGGCGGCTCAGTTCGCAGTGCCAAAGCGGCTGGCGTCAATCCGGCCGCCATGCCATGTCGATGCGGCCATCGACGATGCCGATGCGCCGGTCCGCGGCTGAGGCGAAGTCGGCGTCGTGCGTGACGGCGACCACGGTCTTTTCGAACTCGTGGGTCAGGCTGCGCAGGATGTCACGCACGTTGGTGCTGGCGGCGGAGTCGAGGTTGCCCGTCGGCTCGTCGGCGAGGATCACGAGCGGGTCGTTCGCCAGCGCGCGGGCGATCGCGACGCGCTGGCGCTGCCCGCCCGACAACTGGCTTGGCCGCTTGTGGTGCTGGCCCTCCAGGCCGAGCCGATCCAGTAGCTCGGCAGCGCGCGCCCCGGCCGCCTCGTCGGACACGCGGCCGAGCTTTCGCATGGGCAGCGACACGTTGTCGAGGGCACTGAACTCGCCCAGCAAGAAGTGAAACTGGAACACATAGCCCAGCCGCGCCAGCCGAAAATCGGTGAGCCGGTCGTCATCGAAGCCGGTCGTATCTTCGCCGTCGATCCAGACGCGCCCATGCGTGGGCACGTCGAGCAGGCCCAGCAGGTACAGCAGCGACGACTTGCCCGAGCCGGAGGGCCCCATCACGCAGACGAACTCGCCGCGCTCGATCTGAAGGCTCACGTCGCTCACCAGCGTGACCGGCACCTCGCCTTCGAGCGTGCGGGTCACGTGCTCGACGCGAATCGCCGGGCCGGATGCCGATTCGCCGCGGCTCACGCTGCACCCCGCAGGATGTCCACCGGATGCACGCGCCCGGCGCGCCGCGCCGGAAGATACGAGGCCGCGAGGCACGAGAGCATCGCGAACGCGGCCGCCAGCGCATACTGCTCGACGCCCCAGAACACCGGCAGGTGCACGACCTCGGTCACGCCGGGCGGGCGGATCTCGACCTGCTCCAGCAACCGCATCAGCGCCAGGCCGAACAGTTCGCCCAAGGCGCTGCCGATGACCCCGACGATCAGCCCTTCGAGCAGGAAGATGCGGCGCAGGTCGCGCGCACGGAAGCCCATCGACTTCATGATAGCGATGTCGCGTGTCTTCTCCAACACGATGGTCGAGATCGTGTTGTAGATGCCGAACGCGGCCACCACCAGGATCGCCGAGACCACGCTGTACATGATGATGTTGCGCACCAGCAGCAGGCTCAGCAGGTCTTCCGAGGCCTCGATCCACGACACCGACTTGTAGCCCGTGGCGGCCTCGATGGTCTGCGCCACGCTCTGCGCTGCATACGGGTCGGCGAGCTGGATGATCAGGCGGTTGACGCGATTCTCGCGCCCCAGCAGCGACTGCGCGCGCTTGAGCAGCACGAAGGCCTGGCTTTCGTCGTAGGCGGCGTTGCCGGTGCGAAAGATGCCGACCACGCGCAAGGACCGGCTGGTGCCGTCGGCGGCCAGCACGATCA
The DNA here is from genome assembly GCF_056401695.1 of Variovorax sp. P4_D9. Classification (NCBI taxonomy): domain Bacteria; kingdom Pseudomonadati; phylum Pseudomonadota; class Betaproteobacteria; order Burkholderiales; family Comamonadaceae; genus Variovorax; species Variovorax sp. P4_D9. The sequence goes on along the minus strand of NZ_JBFUIU010000639.1, from coordinate 965 downwards.
GCTTGCTCCCCAGGCGCAGGCTGAATTTGTCGACCAGCCCGCGGCCGACGACGACGCCGTTGGGGTCGGCGGCGAGCGCGTCGAGCGAGCCCTCGAGCATTTTCTCTTCGATGGTCGTCACATGCTTCATCTTCTCGGGCACCACACCCGACAAGGTGACGCCCTGCTGGCGCCCGGCGAAGGTGAGCACGGCCGCGTCGGCGAGCACCGGCGCGGCGCTCACACCAGGCAGAGCCTCGATGAAGGCCAGCCGTTGCGGCCAGCCGCGGATGCCACGCGTCTCGCGCAGCGGCCGCACGTTGTGCACGCTGACCGCGCCATCGGGCCAGCGCAGCGCGGCCGGTTGCGCGCGACCGTGGCGCACCTCGTCGTAGACGGTGATGTGCGGGCTGTTGTCGATCAGACGCTTTAGAAAGTCGGCCTCCGAGCCGCGCATGAGGCTCGACACGGCGAGGAAGAACGCGACGCCGAGCACGACGCCGGTGAGCGAGACCAGCGTCTGCCGCTTGCGGCTCGTCAGGTGCGCCAGCGCGACGTCGAGTGCGATCGCCATGGTGTCACCGTCGGACCGATGCGGCCGAGGCGGCCGAGGCGGCCACGATACGCGCGCGCTGCCCGTCGCGCAGCGCATCCGACGGCGACAGCACCACCGCTTCGCCATCCGCGAGTCCGGCGACGATCTCGGTGCGTTCGCCGCCGACCACGCCTTTGTTCACCGCGCGCCGCTTCACCCGGCCCTGTGCCATCACCCACACGGCGTCGCCCCTGAGCGCGCGGTTCGGCACCAGCAGCGCGCCCTCGCGGCGTGACACGATCAGGTTGGCGTCCATCGTCATGCCGCTGCGCAGCGGGCCGGCATCGACGGCGGGCGCGTCGGCGAGGCGGATGCGCACGCGGTAGCTGCGCGACACCGGATCGCCCTTGGGCGTGATCTCGGCCACCTCGCCGTCGAACAGGCGCTTGGG
>NZ_JBFUIU010000638.1:0-5170 GCF_056401695.1 Variovorax sp. P4_D9 | reverse complement strand
GGCATCTTCGAGCACCTTGTCGATGCGCAAGACATGCGCGCTGCGCTCGCGCACGAACTGCTTGCGCGTGCGCGTGAGGGTGCGCAGTTCCTGCACGGCCACTGGCGGCACGAAGCTGGCGCGGATCAAGCCGTGGGCCAGCAGGTCCGCCAGCCACATCGAGTCGATGACGTCGGTCTTGCGCCCTGGCACGTTCTTCACGTGCGCGGCGTTGGCCAGCACCAGCTCGAAGTGGCCTTCAAGCACGTGCCACACCGGCTTCCAGTACACGCCCGTGGCCTCCATACCCACATGCTCGACGCCGAAGGAGTCGAGCCAGTCGGCCAGGGCCAGCAGCCCCGAGGTGGTGGTGGCAAAGGTGCGCACYTCCTGCRACGGSRGTCCGTCGCCGGCRRTGCGCACGCACGCCACCACCGTTTGCTTGTGCACGTCCAGGCCCGCGCAGCGCGGATAGATGACTTCCATGATCGCCTCCAATGTGCGGCGACATCGGCGTGCGGCCCACGTCATCGAAGTCTGAGATGCGTGCTCAGGGGCGCAAGGCCCCAGGCGACAGTACGGGGTGCTCGTGGAGCCGCGGGTCCAACTGAAATACGGGTTCGWGGCACCAAGTACAAACCGACCTCTTTGCCGGACGCCGCSCATCMATTACAGCAAAGTTTSATGCGTCGCGGGTCACGCAAAGATCACCCCCAAGGCTTGCCCACTTCGTGTGGCCGCCCCCCCTCTCCGGGGGCAACCCCAGCGGGCCGGCAAAGCCGGTTCCGCGGGGTGGGCCGTTCCCGTTTCATGCGTCGCGGGTCATGCGATAGCGTGGCGGCCTGGGGCGGGCTCACGCCAACTGCGCCGCGAATGTCCCCCGGCCTGCGGCCTCCTCCTTTATTTCGCTGCGCAGAGCACACCATCGACGTGATCCATCACAGCGATGGTTGACCAACGGTCACGCAGGGGCGGCAATCGCGGCCCCGACCGACGCCAGCGTCGCATTGCGCGCCTCCATCGAGGCGCTGCTCTGCGTCAGGTAGACCGCGGCCAGGATCGGGGCTCGGCCCGGCGGCCGCAGGATCGCGATGGCGTTCGCCGTGCCTTGGTCGCCCGAGCCGGTCTTGTCGCCGACCGCCCAGTCGGCCGGCACCCCGGCGCGCAGTCGCTAGCCGCCGGTCTGGTTGGCGGCCAGCCAGCGTTCCATCTGCGTCCGCGACGAGGCCGACAGCGCATTGCCCAAGAGAATCTTGTGCATGTCATCGAGCATGGCGCCGGGCGTGGTGGTGTCGCGCGGGTCGCCGGGCCGGGCCTCGTTGAGTTCGGTCTCGATCCGATCGAGCCGCGTCTGCGCATCGCCGAGCGTACGGGCGTAGCGCGTCAGGCCGGCCGGGCCGCCCAGGCACGCGAGCATCAGGGGCCGCTGGGCACCGAGGTGATGACCGGCAGCTACTGGCTCACGCGCCTGCGCTCGCGGCCGGCCAGCCCGGCGATGGCGCAGTTTCGCAACTGGCTGCTGGCCGAGGCCGGTGCCGTGGCGTGGACTTCCGGCTGAGGGCCTACATCGACGCTTCGAGCATCTGCCGATAGTCGTCGCGGGTGGCTAGGCGCGGGTTGGTCTTGTGGCAGTGGTCGGCCATCGCGCCGTCGATCACGGCCTCGAAGACGGCCGGCGTGACCCCGACCTCGGCCAGGCCCTTGGGCAGGCCCAGGCGCGCGCTCATGTCGCGGATCGCGTCGCCGAGGTCGCCGGCCGAGTCGAGGTGCATGGCCTGCGCCATGCGCTGCAGGCGCTGTTCCTTCTGCACCGATTCGGCGCCCGAATTGAAATGGATCACGGCCGGCAGGAAGAGGGCGTTGAGGGTGCCATGGTGCAGCCGCGKATCGATGCCGCCCAGGCTGTGGCTCAGCGAGTGCACGCAGCCCAGCCCCTTCTGGAAGGCCATCGCACCCTGCATCGAGGCGCTCATGAGGTTGAGCCGGGCCTCGCGGTCGCTGCCGTCGCGAGTGGCGCGCTCGATGTGCCCCCAGGCACGCTCTAGGCCATCGAGGCCGATGCCGTCGGCCGGGGGGTTGAAGGCCGCCGACATGAAGGTTTCCATGCAGTGCGCGATCGCGTCCATGCCGGTGGCGGCGGTCAGCCGGGGCGGCAGGCCGAGCGTGAGCTCGGGGTCGCAGATGGCCGCCTTGGGCATCAGGAACCAGCTGTGGAAGCCGAGCTTGCGGTGGTCGTCGACGATCACGATGGCGCCGCGCGCCACTTCGCTGCCGGTGCCGCTGGTGGTCGGCACCGCGATCAGCGGTGCCACGCGCTCGGTGATCTTCGGCGAGCCGCCCTCGATGGTGGCGTAGGTCTTCAGCGGGCCCTCGTGCGTGGCGGCGATCGCGACTCCCTTGGCGCAGTCGATGGCCGAGCCGCCGCCGACTGCGATCAGGCCGTCGCAGCGCGCCTCGCGGTACTGGGCCGCGGCCAGTCGGACGGCGGCCTCGGTCGGATTGGAAGGCGTCTGGTCGAACACCGCGGCCGGCAGGTCGCTGAGCGCGTCGAGCGCCTTCTGCAGGATGCCGGCGGCGCGCACGCCGGCGTCGGTTACGACCAGCGGCCGCGCGATGCCGATGCGCTCGCATTCGCTGCGCAGCAGCTGGATGGCGCCGAAGTCGAACTGGATCTGGGTCAGGTACTGGATGAGGGCCATGGGAGGACGCCGGTGTGTCGGACGGTACGATGGGAACCTTCGAATCTAACAAGCACCGACGCCCTTGGACACGAAAAAAACCCTTGCGCTTGTCACCCGCGATACAGGCCGGCCATGACAGCGTTGACCCCCAGGATGGCCGGCGTCATCGAGCGCATGGCCCGCGCCGGACGGCCCGCGCTGCATTCGCTGACGCCGGACGAGGCCAGGACCGCCTACGAAAAGGGTGCCGGCGTGCTCGAAGTCCCGAAGCCGCAGCTGGCGCGCGTCGAGGATCTCAGCGTGCCGGCGCGCGACGGCCATGCGCTGCCGGTGCGGCTGTATGCACCTTCGGCCGACGTGCTGCCCTTGCTGCTGTTCTTCCACGGCGGCGGCTTCACGGTCGGCAGCATCGCGACCCACGACACGCTGTGCCGGGTACTGAGCGAGCGCAGCGGCTGCGCCGTGGTCTCGGTCGACTACCGGCTGGCGCCGGCGCACAAGTTCCCGACCGCCGCCAACGACGCCTGGGATGCGCTCGCGCAGGTCGCGCAGAGCGCCGCGCAATGGGGTCTCGACGGCAGCCGGATCGCGGTCGGCGGCGACAGCGCCGGCGGCACGCTGGCCGCGGTCTGCGCCATCCTGGCGCGCGACGCCAGGCTGCCGCTCGCGCTGCAGCTGCTGATCTATCCGGGCACGGCGGCCCATCAGGACACGGACTCGCACCGGCGCTACGCCGAGGGGCCGCTGCTCGGCGAGGCGCTGATCAGCTGGTTCTTCAGCCTTTACCTGAACTCGAGCGCCGAGCGCGAGGACTGGCGCTTCGCGCCCCTGCACGCGGAAGATGTCGAAGGCGTCGCCCCGGCCTGGATCGGACTCGCGGAAGTCGACCCCGTGGTCGATGAAGGCATCGCCTATGCCGACAAGCTGCGTGCCGCCGGCGTCGCGGTTGACCTTGAAATCTATCGCGGCGTGATCCATGAATTTGTCAAGATGGGCCGCGCCATTCCCGAGGCGCTGCAGGCCCATGCCGATGCCGCGCTGGCCCTCCGACAAGCCCTTCAACCCTGATCGCCATGACCGAACTCCATCGCAAATCCGACTTCCGTTTCTTCCACCGCCTGCGCGTGCGCTGGGCCGAGGTGGACATGCAGAAGATCGTCTTCAATGCCCACTACCTGATGTACTTCGACACCGCGATCGCCGACTACTGGCGCGCAATGGCGCTGCCCTACGAGGAGACGATGCACGCGCTCGAGGGCGATCTGTACGTGCGCAAGGCAACCATCGAGTTCAATGCCTCGGCGCGGGTCGACGACCTGATCGACGTCGGCATGAAGTGCCTGCGCGTGGGCAGCTCGTCGATTGTGTTCCATGGCGGCCTTTTCCGCGGCGAGGACCTGCTGGTCAGCTGCGAACTGATCTACGTGTTCGCCGACCCGGCCACGCAGACCCCGAAGCCGGTGCCGCCGCTGCTGCGCGAGATCCTCTCCGGCTACGAGGCCGGCGAGCCGATGCGCGAGGTCGCCACCGGCGACTGGGCGCAGTGGGCCGATGGCGCCGGTAAGGTGCGGCGCGAGGTTTTCATCGAAGAACAGCGCATTCCCAGGGAACTCGAATGGGACGAGCATGACGCGACCGCACTGCACGCCGTGGCGCGCAACCGGCTCGGCCAGGTGATCGCCACCGGCCGCCTGGTGGCCGAGGCGCCCGGGCTGGGGCGCATCGGGCGCATGGCGGTGCATCGCGCGCTGCGTGGCGGCGGCCATGGCGAGGCGGTGCTGCGCGCGCTCGAGGCCGCGGCCGCGGCGCGCGGTGACAGCGAGGTGATGCTGCATGCGCAGCGCAGTGCTGAGTCCTTCTACCGGCGGCTGGGCTACGCTCCGCACGGCAAGCCGTTCGACGAGGCAGGCATCGGCCACATCGAGATGCGCAGAAAGATCTGACTCGCAGCCCGGGCAGGAGGCGCGAGTTCGCGCCGGGAATACCCGGTGGCAGGCGGCATGGACGCCGCTCAAGATGGCCGCTCCCATTTTTCGGAGACACATCGATGGCCAACTTCGTTCTTGTTCATGGCGCCTGGCACGGCGGCTGGTGCTACAGGGAAACCGCGACGGCGCTGCGGGCAGCCGGACACACGGTGTTCACGCCCACGCACACCGGTGTCGGCGAGCGTTTTCATCAGTCGGCCGAGAACATCACGCTCGAGACCCACATCCGCGATGTTTGCGGCTGCATCGAGTGGGAAGAATTGAGCGACGTGATCCTGGTCGGCCATTCGTACGGCGGCATGGTGATCACCGGCGTCGCCGACCGAATGGGCGACAGGATCCGCTCGCTGGTGTACCTCGACGCCTTCGTGCCCCGGCACGGCGATTCGCTGATCGGGCTGCTGTCCAAGGCGCTGGTGCCGGAGGTGGCGGCGCAGTTCATCGGCGCCTTCCGCGGCGCCGCGCTGCTGGACCATGGCGGGCTGATGCAGCCGATCCCGGCCGAGATGTTCAACATCGCCC
>NZ_JBFUIU010000637.1:0-5180 GCF_056401695.1 Variovorax sp. P4_D9 | reverse complement strand
CGCACCTTCTTCCGGCCCACGACGCTGCCAGGCGCGATCCGGCGGCTGGGCTTCGTCCAGGCCGATCCGATCCGAGCCCCGGCGCGCGCCCAAGACCTGACCCTGCGCCATCGTGTCGAGGACTACCGCGCCGGCGATCTCGAGCGCCGCTACGCGCGGCTCGCGGTCGAGGAGGACTGCCTCGTCAACTATGGCTTCCTGCCGCGCGAGCACCTGGCGCTGATGCATCCGCGCGAAGCCGCCCGCGCCTGGGACGCCGAGACCCGGCGCAAGGCGGCCGAGGTGCTGGCCTTCGTGCGCGAGCGCGGGCCGGTGCATCCGCGCGAGGTTGAACTGCATTTCGCGCACGGCCGCATGAAGAACTATTGGGGCGGCTCGAGCAACGCCAGCACGCACCTGCTCGATGACATGCACTACCGCGGCCTGCTGCGCGTCAAGAGGCGCGACAGCGGCACGCGCATCTACGAGGCGGTGACGCATCCGCCCGTAGACGACAGTCCGGCCGGCCGCGCCCGGCGCGCCGCCGCGCTTGTCGACCTGGTGGTGCGCAAGTACGCGCCGCTGCCGGCCGCCAGCCTGACCTACCTGGTGCGATTGCTCGGCTACGGCGCCCCGCATCTGTCGGCGCAGACCCAGTCCGCCCTCCGGCTGGCGCGCGAGCAGCTCGCCAGCTGCCTTATCGACGGCTGCACCTGGTACTGGCCGGCCGACGAGAACCCGCGGTCGCGCCGCCATGCGCCCGACGATGCGCTGCGCCTGCTGGCCCCCTTCGACCCGGTGGTCTGGGACCGCCGCCGCTTCGAGCTGCTCTGGGGCTGGACGTACAAGTTCGAGGCCTACACGCCGCCGCCAAAGCGAAAGCTCGGCTACTACGCCTTGCCGATGCTCTGGCACGAGCAAGTGATCGGCTGGGCCAACGTCTCGGCACACGACGGACGATTGCGGCCCGCATTCGGCTACGTCGCGGGCGCGGCGCCCAAGGGGCCCGCCTTTCGTGCCGCACTCGACGGCGAGCTCCAGCGCATGACGCAATTCCTGGCCGCCCGCTGAAGCACAGCCGCGCCGCCCCGGGCGACCTGGGGATTTGGCTCTTGGGCGACAGCACGGCCCGGCCGACTTGCCTAGAATCCGCCTTGCTTCGGCGCAAGCCGGAGCCAAGCGTTCTCAGGGCGGGGTGAAATTCCCCACCGGCGGTGATGGCGGCGAAAGCCGCACGAGCCCGCGAGCGCCCGCGGCGACAGCTTGTCCGCCGCGGGGTCAGCAGACCCGGTGCGATTCCGGGGCCGACGGTCACAGTCCGGATGAAAGAGAGCGCGACCTCGCTGCGGGGCTGGTGCGTTCGTGCCGGCCCCGGCATCGGGTTCGTGCGCCCTGATTCAGGCAATCCTTGCAAAGGCAAACCATGAGTCAGATCAACGACCTTCCCCTCTCCGCCATTCCCGCCACCGACGCACCGCGCGGTCAGCGCATCGCCTTCGTGCAGGCGCAGTGGCATTCGGACATCGTCCACCAAGCCCGGGACGCCTTCCTGGCCGAGATGAAGCGCCTGGGCGTGCCGGTCGACACCATCGACGTCTTCGACGTGCCCGGCGCCTTCGAGATCCCGCTGCACGCCAAGCGCCTCGCGACCTCGGGCCGCTATGCCGCGATCGTCGGCTGCGCGCTGGTGGTGGACGGCGGCATCTACCGCCACGACTTCGTCGCCGGCACGGTCGTCAATTCGCTGATGACGGTGCAACTCGAGACCGGCGTTCCGGTGCTGTCGGCGGTGCTCACACCGCACCACTTCCACGAACACGTGGAGCATCGCAAGTACTTCCACCGGCACTTCGCCGTCAAGGGCACCGAGGCAGCCGAGGCCTGCGTGAAGACCATCGAGGGCCTGCGCCGCCTCGATGCGTTGATCGCGGCCTGAGCGGCGACGCGGCTGGGCGCGAGGCTCAGCCGCCCACCCGCGCGACCAGCGCCGGCAGCGACGACGCCAGCAGCGCCACGCCCGAGGCCGTCAGCAGGCCCAGCACCAGGTTGCGGAATGCCGCTTCGCTGATGCCGATGTAGAGCCGGGCGCCGAGCAGCACCGGCAGCAGCACAGCGATCGCCACGATCCCGAACAGCGGCAGCATCGACATGCGGACATTGCCCGCAGCCAGGTGGAACGCGAAGGACACTGCGAGCATCGCGAGATTGAAGTTCTGGACCACGGCGCGGCTGGCGTCCTTCGGCATCCCGCGCACCGTGCACCAGAGCGTCGGGATGGCGCCGGCGAAGCCCGCGACCCCGCTGCACACACCGCCGAGCATGCCCGAGACGCCGTCGGCGGCACGGCCGCCGACCCTGACCTTCGGCAGGCTCCGCGCCATCAGCATCGCCGGGCACCAGACCACCAGCAGGCCGCCGACGCAGGCCTTGAACAAGGGCACGTCGAGGCGCGGCAGTAGCCAGACACCGAGCGGCACGCCGGCCAGCCCGCCGATCAGGAAGGGCCACAGGGTGGGCCAGTCGAAACCGCGCCGCACCGTCGCGGCGGCGATCAGCTGCCCGGTCAGCGCGCCGAAGACCGCGAGCATGGCCGCCATCAGGGGGTCTACGGTCCAGGCCCAGAAGGACATCGCGACCAGCCCGAAGGCGAATCCCGAGAGCCCCTGCACGAAACCGGCCACCACCGCGCCGAGCGCGACGATCAGGAAAAGCGAATAAGACAAGGCGTCAGGCTGGAACCATCTTCAGGCGGAGGCAGGCACCAGCGCTTCGCGCCGCACGCGCCGGACGTTGAAGGCGCTGGCGATCAGCACGCCCTGCACCACCGCCAGGCCGACGATCACGCTGACGTACTGGCCATGGTCCATAAGCCGGCCGAAGATCAGCGGCGCCACGGCCTGGCCGATGTCGAGTCCGGCATACACCACGCCGTAGACCCGGCCGGTGGCGTTGGCCGGTGTAGAGCGCTTAACCAACAGGTCGCGCGACGGCCCGGCGATGCCCGAGGCGAAGCCCATGGCGCCGAACATGACGGGCACCAGCATCGGTGCGAAGTCGGCCCAGGCCAGCACCAGCGCAATGGCTGCCGCCACGCCGAAGCCGGCGCCGACGACGCGCTCGCAGCGGGTTGGATCGGAGGCCAGGAAGCCGCCCACCACCATGCCGGCGGCGCTGGCCAACATGTAGATCGTCAGGCACATCGCGATCAGCGCGACCGGCACCTCATGCAGCCGGCCGGCAGCGGACGGCGCGAACGTCTGAACGACGCTCAGCGCCATCGCATAGAAGAAGAAGAAACCGAAGCACATCCAGACCGCGGGAATTCCGAGGAAGGCGAACTCGCCGCCGACGGTCGGCGCGCCGGCCGCATGCTGCACCGGCTTGACGTTGAGCGACAGCACGCTGCGGTTGAGCCACAGGACCAGCAGCACCAGCACCGCCACCCCGCCACCCATCGCCAGCGCCGCGCGCCAGCCGAAGGCCATCGCCAACGGCACCATCAGGGCCGGCGCCAGCGCCCAGCCCAGGCTGCCCGTGATGCCGTGCACGCTGTAGGCGTGGCCCAGCCGCGTCGGCGCCACCTTGCGGTTGAACAGCGTGTAGTCGACCGGATGGAACACGCCGTTGCCGACGCCGGCCATCACCGCGGCGCCGAGCAGCATCCAGTAGTTCTGCGCAAACGCGTAGCCGAAGGCCGCCAGGCCCAGCAGCGCCAGCCCGACGAACAGCACCGGCCTCGGGCCGAGCTTGTCGACGATGAAGCCCGAGGCGGCCTGCACCAGGCACGAGACCACGAAGAACGCGGTCAGCACGGCGCCGAGTTCTGTGTAGCTGACGTTGAACGCTTCCTTCAGCCACGGGAACAGCGGCGCCAGCAGCAGCTGGCTGAAATGGCTGACGGCATGCGCCAGGCCGACGAGGCCGATCAACTTGACGTCGGAACGCACGGTCGGCGCGGCACTGGGAAGGGATGCGGATGACATGGATTGCTACAAGAAACTGGCTCGGAGGTCGATCCTAAGCCGGCCCGTCGCGGCAGAATGGCGATACAGAGACAAGTTTTGTCGAATTTATGCCGCCTATTGATGCACCGACCGCGCCCGCCAACAGCGTGGGCCCCTTGACGCCGCACCTCTACGCGCCCGACGCCCTGCGTCCGCTGCGGGCCAAGGAGCATTTCCTGAGGGCCGACACGCTGGTCGAACTGCACCGCCATCCATGGCCGCAGCTGACCTTCTCGACCCGCGGCGTGATCCGGCTGACCACCGAGGACGGCAGCTACATCGTGCCGCCCTCGCGCGCCCTCTGGGTGCCGGCCGACATGCCGCACARCACCTCCGTGATCGAGGATGCCGAGTTGCGCACCGTGTACCTGCACACCTGGCTCGGCCCGGGCTGGGAGCGCTGCGAGGTGCTCGAGATCAGCCCCTTGCTGCGGGCGCTGATGCTGGCGCTGGACACCACGCCCGACGGCCTGCCGCCGGTCGATCCGCACGCGGCGCAGCGCGAGCGCTGGATCGCGCCGCTCCTGGTCGACGAACTCGAGCGCGCCACCCAGATCCGCATCGACGTACCGCTGCCGGCCGACAAGCGCTTGCGACAGTTGTGCGAGGCGCTGCTGCGCAATCCGGCCAACCGCGCCACGCTGGCCGAGCGGGCCCGGCAGATCGGCGCCAGCGAGCGCACCGTGGCGCGGCTGTTCCGCGACCAGCTCGGCATGAGCTGGCAGGCGTGGCGCCAGCAGGCCGTGCTGGCGCATGCGCTGCCGCTGCTGGCGCGCGGCATGGCCGTGAGCCTGGTGGCCTCGGCCAGCGGCTATGCGACCGACAGCGCTTTCTGCGCGATGTTCAAGGCCGCGACCGGACAGTCGCCGACCGCCTTCCAGCACCGCAAGCGAGCTTGAGGCGCGGATTCATCCGAGCCGGCGCAGCAGCTTCATCGTCCGCCTGAACTTCTCGCCGTAGGGCGGATAGAGCATCGCGCCGCCGGACCAGCGCGACTGCACCAGCACCGCCTTCTGCTGCGTGAAACGCAGGAAACCCGCCTCGCCGTGGTAGGAGCCCCAGCCGCTTTCGCCGACGCCGCCGAAGGGCAGGTTGTCGTGCGCGATGTGCATCAGCGTGTCGTTGACCGTGACGCCGCCGCTCACGGTGCGGGCCAGCACGCGGTCGCGCGCGGCCGTGTCGGTGCCGAACCAGTAG
>NZ_JBFUIU010000636.1:0-5190 GCF_056401695.1 Variovorax sp. P4_D9 | reverse complement strand
GCCCGAGGCTGCCGGCCACCACCAGCGCGCCGTCGTCGATGCCGCGCACCGCGACCATGGTCTGGCCGTCGACTTGGCCGCGCAGGCCGGTCTCGACCGGGCGATGCACGATGCGGCCGTCGACCACCGTCTGCACATAGGGCGCGGGCTTGTCGGTGCGCACCGCGGTCAATGGAAGGGCCAGGGTCTCGGTGCTGCCGACGTCGATCGTGCCCTGCGCGAACAGGCCCTGGCGAAAGCCGGTGCTGCGGTCGAGCCGCAGGTAGACCAGCACGCTGCGGCTGCCGGCCTGCGCGCTCGGGTTGACGCGCACCACGCTGGCGCCGACGCTGCGTTCGCCGCTCTTCGGGTCGGCGACGCTGCTGCCCTCGATCTGCAGCGTGGCGCGCTGGCCGACCCGGACCGCCACCGAGTCGGCCGCGGCCAGCGTGGCCTCGACCTCGATCCGGCTCAGGTTGACCACCTCGATGATCTTCGCGTCGATGCCGACACGCTCGCCTGACTGGGCGAGACGCTGCGACACCTGGCCCGCGATAGGGCTCTTGAGCACTGTGTCGTCGAGCGACTTGCGGGTCATCTCGACCGCCGCCAGCGCGGCGCGGTGCGTCGACAAGGCCGAATTGAGGTTCGATTGCGAGGTTTCGAGCGCGTTGCGCGAGATGAATCCCTGCTCGACCAGCGCCTTGTTGTTGTCGAAGGTGCGCTGCGCCACTTCGGCCTGGGCGCKCGACGAATCGGCCTGCTCCTGGGCCTGCCGCAGGCGCGACTGGTATTCGACCGGATCGATGCGCGCGATCACCTGTCCGGCTGCGACCGTGTCGCCTTCGCGTACCGTGAGGCCGATCAGCTCGCCGGCGACGCGCGCCTTGACCTGTGCCGAATCGACTGCGCGCAGCGTGCCCGAGACCGGCAGTGTCTCGGCCAACTCGCGGCGGGCCACCCGCACCACGTCGGCCGGCGACAACTCCACCACGGTTTCGGCCGCCGTGCTGCCGGCCGCCAGCTTGGCCTGCTGCGCCTTGCGCGCGCCGAGGGCGCGCAGCGCACCGCCGACGAGCAGCACCAGGATCAGTGCCGCAATGGCCCACTTCATCGTTCTCTTCATGCGGCAGCCTTCGGCGGCAGGCTGAGTCCGTGCAGCACGGTCTCGGCCTGGAGCGCCAGGTATTTCTCGGGATCGATGTTGGATGTGTGGTCGAAGCAGATGGCCGGCGAATGCTTGGTGAGCATCAGGAAGATCATCGGTGCGACGACGGTGTAGATCGCCAGGTCGACGTCGACCGGCGCGAACTCGCCGCGGTCGATGCCGCGCTGGACGATGCGCCGGAGCAGTTCGTGGCCCGGCTTCACCACTTCGCGGCGATAGAACTCGGCCAGCTCGGGAAAGTTCCGACCCTCGCTCATCATCAACTTGGTCAGGCCCGATGCCTTGGTCGCGCCGACCCGCTCCCACCAGACGCGCATGCAGTAGCGCAGCATGTCGGCGGTGCTGCCTTCGTATTCGTCGAACTCTCGGTTCCACTCGGTGAAGCGGCCGGCCAGGTTCTCGATCACGACCGCCTTGAACAGCTCTTCCTTGCTCTGGAAGTAAAGGAAGAGGGTGCCCTTGGAGACGCCGGCGCGGGCCGCGACTTCTTCCGAACGGGTGGCGGCGAAGCCTTTCTCGACGAACAGGTCAAGCGCCGCTTCCAGCAGCTCGCCGGGACGGGCTTCCTTGCGCCGCTCGCGCTTGGCGCTCACGGGACAGAGCTTGTCCTTGAGGAATCGGGAGGCGGGCATGGTAATTAATGACTGGCGGGTTAGTAATGTAGTGAGGCCGTTGCACTGCGTCAAGCCGGCACAATGTGGGAAAAGTCTCGAACTTCGCCGGAGTCGTCATGTCATCGCCCTCCTCATCCACTGAATCCATCGTCCTCGGGGGCGGCTGCTTCTGGTGCACCGAAGCCGTGTTCGACCGCGTGCAGGGCGTGGTCGACGTCGAGTCCGGCTACAGCAACGGCCAGACCCTGAATCCGAGCTACGAGCAGGTCTGCACCGGGCGCACCGGGCACGCCGAGGTGGTCAAGGTGGTGTTCGATCCGGCGCAGATCTCGTTGCGCGAGATCCTCGAGATCTTCTTCGTGGTGCACGATCCGACCACGTTGAACCGGCAGGGCAACGATGTCGGCACCCAGTACCGCAGCGGCATCTATTACCTCGACCCGGCGCAGAAACAGGTGACCGACGAGGTGATCCGCGAGATCGGCGACAGCAAGACCTACCGCGCGCCGATCGTCACCGAGGTCGAGCCGCTGGCCAACTACTCGGCCGCCGAGGCCTATCACCAGGACTACTTCCTGAACAACCCGAACCAGGGCTACTGCGCCTTCGTGGTCGGGCCCAAGGTCGAGAAGTTCCAGAAGACCTTCGCAGCCCGCGTCAAGACCTGACGCCGGCGATGCCCATCGCCCGGCGCTCCCTTCGCAGCCGCACCTTGTTGTGCGTGCTGGCGTTCGCGCTCTGGGCCGCGACCACGCTGGGCCTGATGCACGGCACGCTACACGGTGCGCCGGCGGCGGCCGGCTTCACCGGGCATGTCGCCAAGGAAGCGGCGCCGAGCGGGCTGGCGGCGCTCTTCGGCGTCCACAGCGAGGCCGAGTGCCGGCTCTACGACCAGTTGTCCCACGGGTCGGCCGCACCCTGCGTGCCCCCTGTCTTCCTGCCGGTGCTGCTGCCGGCCGCCAGCTTCGTCTGGCTCGAGGGCGAAGTCTTCGCCCGCTGGATCGCGCTGTTCGACGCCCGCGGTCCGCCTTCCACTCGCTGAATCCCGCCTGCCTTCCGGTTGCCGACCCCGCCTGGCGGGGCGCGGCCGGCTGTTCATCGATTCAACGAGTGTTCCTTCATGACCTTTTCCTTTCCTCGCCACCGCGTGGGCGTCGCGGTGCTGTCCTTCCTGTCTTGCGCATCCCTCGCTGCCTGGGCGCAGCAGGGCGCTCCCGAGGCGCCTGCACCCTCGCTCGGCGAGATCACCGTCACCGGCAATCCGCTCGGCGCCACCGAGCTGATCGCACCGACCACTACGCTGTCGAACGAGTCGCTGCTGCTGCGCTCGCAGTCGACCCTGGGCGAGACCCTCAACGGCCTGCCGGGCGTCGCCAGCACCAACTTTGGCCCCAACGCCAGCCGGCCGACGATCCGCGGCCAGGACGGCGATCGCATCCGCATCCTTCAGAACGGCGGCAGCGCGCCCGATGCCTCGGCGCTCAGCTACGACCACGCCGTGCCGGTCGATGCGCTGGTCACCGACCGGCTCGAGGTGCTGCGCGGACCGGCTGCGCTTCAGTACGGCGGCAGCGCAGTCGGCGGCGTGGTCAACGTGATCGACAACCGGATCCCGACCGAGCCGATCGAAGGCTTCGGGGGGCGGACCGATCTCGGCTACGCCACCGGCAACCGCGAGCAGGCGGGCGGTGTGGTGCTGGAAGGCGGCAGCGGCCGCTATGCGCTGCACGTCGATGCCTTCCACCGCGATTCCGACGACGTGTCGGTGCCGATCGAGCTGGCCTGCGAGAACCCGAAGCGGCCGGGCTTCGCGCGCAAGATCTGCAACTCGGCCAACCAGGCCGACGGCGGCGCCTTCGGCGGCACGCTGTTCTTCGACCAGGGCTGGATCGGCGCCTCGGCCAGCACCTACCGCAGCAGCTATGGCACGGTGGCCGAGGACGACGTCACGATCGGCATGAAGTCCGACCGCTACGCGCTCGAGGGCGAGTGGCGCACCGGCGGCTTCTTCAGCAACGTGCATGCGAAGCTCAGCCGCACCGAGTACCAGCACACCGAGTACGAGGGCCCGCTGCCCGGCACCACCTTCGCCAACGACAGCAACGACCTGCGCATCGAGGCGCGGCATCGCAAGATTGGCGTGCTCGACGGCATGGTCGGCTTCACTAGCGAGAGCGGCCGCTTCTCGGCCCATGGCGAGGAGGCCTTTGCGCCCGACAGCCGTACGAAGTCGAACGCGCTGTTCCTGCACGAGGAACTCGCCACCTCGTGGGGGCGCCTGAGCTTTGGCGGCCGCACCGAGGAGGTCAAAGTGCAGTCGCTCGGCGATCCGACGAACCCGGAAGTCACGCGCTTCTTCGTCGGCGAGCGCGACTTCCATCCGAACAGCGCCGCCTTCGGTGCGCTGGTGAACCTGACGCCGCAGTGGCAGGTGACTTCCAACCTGGCCTACACCGAGCGGGCGCCCAAGGACTACGAGCTGTTCGCCAATGGCCCGCATGTTGCGACAGCGGCCTGGGAGACCGGCGACCCGCTGCTCAAGCAAGAGAAATCGATCGGCCTGGACTTGGGTGCGCAATGGCAATCGGGCGCCAACACGGCCAAGTTCAATGCCTACGCGACCCGCTTCAGCAACTACATCGGGCTCACGGCCACCGGCAACGTGCGCAGCGCGGACGGCGAACTCAATCCGCCGCCGGTCGAGACAGCCGACGGGCAGTTGCTGTTCCCCGAGGTCTTCGCCGACTACGTCTACCACGGCGTGCGAGCCCGCTTCACCGGCCTCGAAGCCAACGGCAACCTGCAGTTGCTCGGTGCCGATGGCTTCTCCCGCGCGGCCGACGGCTCGACGCTCGATCTCGAATGGCGCGGCGACCTGGTGCGGGCCACCAACACCGACACCGGCGAGCCGCTGCCGCGGATCGCACCCTGGCGCATCGGCGGCACGCTGGCCTGGGCCAGGAGCGCGTGGGCCGCGCGGCTGGGCTTCGACTACAACGCGGCGCAGAACCGGGTGCCGCCGACGGGCGACCGTGCGACCGACGCCTACACGCTGTGGAACGCGTCGATCAGCTACAAGCAGCGGATGCAGCGCGCCAACCTCACCTGGTATGCGCGGGTCGACAACATCGGCAACGCGCTGGCCTACAGCGCGACCTCGATCCTGACGACGACCGTCTATCCGAATGCGCCGCTGCCGGGGCGCAGCTTGAAGCTGGGACTGCGCGCGACTTTTTAGGGTCGGGCAGCGGCCTGGTCCGTCGGCTATTCTCGACGGGAATGAATGGTCCCGTTGTTTCCTCGCTGCTGCCCGTGGTCATCCTCATCGCGGTCGGTTTCCTGGCGGGGAAGATGCGTTGGATCCGGGGCGATTCGGTCAAGGACCTGTCGAACCTGGTGTTCCTGCTGCTGGCGCCGCCGCTGCTGTTC
>NZ_JBFUIU010000635.1:0-5202 GCF_056401695.1 Variovorax sp. P4_D9 | reverse complement strand
CTCTTGCGTAAGACGTAACATCTCAGCGGCAAGGTTCTCAGCCCACTCAACCATCGCGCTCGCCCAATTCAGCGGGCGTGATGCCCAGTGGCGCTGGGCGCTGGGTGCGCGAGGTTATCGGGGGCATCAATGGCGATCAGCCGCTTGTCAGTCTGGGCGCCATCAAGATCGCCGCGCTCGCGTGCTATCGACGCAAGCAAGGCCATCGCAGCGCGATCGCATGACGGGCCGCAGTCGGCCATCAGCGGACTTATCGTGCATGACCTTCAACATGCCCAAAAACCCTTGTCTCCCTGCAGAAGTGAAACTCTGGATTTGCGCAATCGCTGCGGCGTTTGTTTGAATGGGTCAGTTCGCACCGGCGCGGGTTGCCGAGTCGCTCGGGACTCATGGGACGTAGATCCTGAGCACCGACGCTCTACCACTCTAAGTGACTTCGATTCCGTCAGGTCCAGTGGCAGCAATCGCGAACCGTTGTGCGTACTCTTTGGGCGTCACCCCAAGGCGCCGGACAAACGCCCTCCTCAAGACATCCACGCTCTGGTAGCCGTATCGGCGCGCAATCGATTCCAGTGACCGTCCACCAAGCTCCAGAGCCTGGCAAACTGCTTCGAGCCGTACCTGCTCAACGTACTTCGCGGGCGTGGTCTTCATCTCTCGTTGGAACATCCGCACCAACGTTCTGACACTTGTGGTTGCGACCTCAGCAAGCATCTCGACCGTTATCTCCTTGCCGAGGTGTTCGTTTACCCAAAGACGCAGGCCATCGAGGATAGGGCTCAGCCCTTTCTGGGCCTGGAGTGAGACGCTGAACTGAGCTTGTCCTCCCGGTCGTCGAAGAAACAAGACCAAGCCCTTTGCGAGCTCCAACGCAACAGAGTTGCCCAGGTCTTCTCCAACCAATGCGAGGGCGAGGTCGATTCCAGCCGAGATTCCCGCGGACGTATAGAGGTTTCCGTCCTTCACCCAAATCGGATTCGGGTCAACCTGGACTGCAGGGTAGCGCTCGGCAAGCCGATTCGCCATGGCCCAATGGGTTGTCGCTCGGCGGCCGTCCAGCAGCCCGGCCTCTGCCAACGCAAACGCGCCAACACATATCGAGCAAACCCGCCTTATGGTTTTGGCTCGGCCTCGTAGCCAATCGATGGCGGTGCTGTCCAAGTGCTCCAGTGAGCCCATGCCAGTGGCCACGAGGAGCGTGTCGATAGGTCTGCTCGCGCGGCGCTCGTCGGCCAAGGTCCGGTGCCCCCTGAGACCGATACCAGTCTCGCTTTCCAGGTACACGTCCGTGCCTGCACTTACCAGCTCGAGCGTGTAGGGCGCGGTTTCTCCAATGTGCATCTTGTTGGCCAAGGCAAACACCTCTGCCGGCCCTATGACATCCAGAGCGTCCACCGGTGTCAGGCCCAAGATGACGACCCGCTTTTGAGCGGGCCCGATATGGGCACTTCTAAGCTTCGTTCGCTTGTTCATCAGGCCTCCGGTCTCGAAAAACCAAGGCTTCATTTTGGCACAAATCGTCTGAAGAATGTCTTTTACGCCACCGCTCCGGTCTTTAGACTTGAGCCCAAGTCAACCAAATCTGAGGCATCCCAAATGAGCTCACTCGTCACTGTCGGCGGCATGACCACTCCGGACACACAGCTCGCTCGCAAGGCCGTCTCGCTGGTGCATCGAGTGCACTCGGAGACGATGAAGAACCACTTGCACCGGACTTGGTGGTTCTCTGAGTTCCTTGGCAAGAAGCGCGGCCTGAAGTACGACCGAGAAGCCGTCTACCTCGCCTCTCTTCTTCACGACCTGGGGCTCACCAATGAGTACGCAGCGGACAACCGATTTGAGGTCGACGGCGCGGATGCCGCCAGACAATTCTTGATTGCAGAGGGCTACTCGGAGGCAAAGGCTCAGCTGGTCTGGGATGCCATTGCCCTGCACGCCAGTGCCGGCATCGCCGATCGTCGAGAGCCGGAAGTTGCCCTGGTGCACATGGGCGCGCACGTGGATGTCATGGGCCTTCGGATTGACGAAATCACCCCCGGGCTCATCGACGACACGCTTGCCCTGTACCCACGCCTCGGCTTCAAGGCAGCGTTTCAAGAGGCTCTCGCAGCGGTCGCGCGCAAGAAGCCGCATACCGCGGTCGGCACCGGCCTGGCGGACATCGGGCGTCGCCATGTTCATGGCTTGGTGGTTCCCGACGTTTGCGACCTACTCGACCACGCTCCGTTCGAGAGCTGATCCGCAAACAAGAAAAGTGGCCTTGTGCCTCCACTGAACGGGCACAGTTTTGTCGACTACGAGCATATGCCCGTAGCGGCTGAAAGGAAGCAAATCATGACTCAAGCAGACATCCTCGTGAGTGGTGCAACGGGCCGTACAGGAGGCGCAGCGATAGACACATTGTTGAAGATGGACAGGCGTGTGCGGGCCTATGTGCGCGCTGATGGCGACGCTGCCCAGGCCCTGCGAGAGAGGGGCGTCGAGATTGCCGTGGGCGACTTCACTGACCTCGATGCGATTCGCTCTGCGATGGAAGGGATTCGCTCCGCCTATTTCCTGCATCCCATCAGCCCGGGCATTGTCCACGCAAGCGCCTATTTTGCGCAGGCTGCGAAGGAGGYGGGTGTCACTGCCATCGTCAACATGTCGCAGATATCGGCCCGGCGGGACTCGAAGAGCCATGCCGCGCAKGACCACTGGGTTGCAGAACGTGTTTTCGACTGGTCAGGCGTGGCGACGACCCACCTGCGTCCCACCTTCTTCGCCGACTGGCTCGTCTATCCCCATTTCGCGCATGAGATTTGGGCGAAGAAGCGCATTCAGTTCCCGTTCGGAGACGGCCGTCACGCGCCCATCAGCGCCGACGACCAGGGTCGCGTCATTGCACACATCCTGGACAACCCTTCCTCGCACGGGGGCAAGACCTACACCCTTCATGGCCCGATCGAGATGAATCACGACCAGATTGCCGCAGCCATGAGCGACGTACTTGGCGCGAAAATCGAATATGCCCCGCTCTCCATCGAAGAGTTCCGGCATGAGATGCAGCACACCTACAAGTTCAACCCGTTCCTCGTTCAACACCTGGTCGAGGTGGCACAGGACTATCAGAACGGAGTGTTCGCGGGGACAAACAATGCCGTCGAGCAGGTGACGGGTGAGCCGGCGCTATCCGTTGCGGACTTCATCGCGAAGAACCGAGACGCGTTTGTCTAAAGGGCTGGGTCCAGCTCGGATTCAAGGAGCTTGGTATGCCCATAGTCGATGCGCCCATACGGGTCGAGGATTGCAGCTGCTTTGCCATCAGGAGGGCCGCCCGGCAGGCGGCAAGGCTGTACGACGCGCATCTGCAGCCGACCGGGCTACGGATATCGCAGTTTCTGATTCTGGCTTTGCTCGAAGAGGTCAAGAGTGCGCCCATGAGCACCCTTGCTGAGCGCCTCGACACCGAACGGACGGCCATGGGAAAGATGGCCTCCGTTCTGGAGCGAGATGGCTTGGTTCAGATTGGCCCCGCGCCCGCTGATGGCCGCATGCGCCTGGTGGAGCTCACGCAGGCAGGGCAACGACTCCTTCGTCAAGCCTTTCCACTTTGGCTGCAAGCGCAACGCCGGATGGAAGCATTGAATGGAACGCAGAGAGTGGCCGCGCTCAGGATGGAATTGGCTGGACTGGATATGCGCAACACATCCGCTGCGTGAGTCGACCTGTCGAATTGGCTGGATCATGAGGAGTTTCGCGCCACGCTTTTCGACGCCGCTGGACTCGCCACRCCCGCGCGGTGCACCGCTGCTGGACGCACAGATGCTGGCTGCTCCTTTYCGCTGCAAGCACTGCCGCRGTTGCTATTCTTGTCTCGGCTACGCGCCGCCGACGGGATACAGGTGCCTGGCGCCAAAGGCGCGCGCAGCCGTGACACGCGCCGCTATCGGTTGAACAGGTTGRMCGCCCTGACGACCGAGTTTCAAGGCCTGCGTCGATGACGCCGCGCTGGAACAGCGGTTTCACTCTTACTTTCCGAATGACCAACCCCTTGCTGGACGCGGCTTGGCCGCGCACAAGGCTCTTCAGACCACAGGCAGTCTCACTTTTGCCGTCACGTTTGGAACGGAATTACTTTTCTCTACGCCACGGTACGCTGCTTGGGCCGACCGGCATCGTCACGGTAGGCCTCCACGAGCTGAACGTAGCTGCGCGGTCCGGGGTGAGTGACTTTGATCAACACGCCGCCATTACACGAATTTCCGATTTCCGCTTCCAAGTCCTTGATTTGATTGGAGTCGACTGGACTTTCCGCACCTGAACTGTCGAAGTCGGGAGTCCCTTGGCATCAGCGTTGTTCCACACATCGATCAACAGCATCACAGCCTTTGAACGTGCTTCGCAGGACGTGCGGTTTGCGATGCAATGGACTCCCATTGCTACAGCTCTTTAGGGCAGGTCCCCGCGCGATCGCTAGAAGTTCTCGATCCTCCCCTTCAGTGTCCTCTCGCTGAAGATCGGCGAAGTATCAATGGTTGTCAACTTTAGAGGTATTGAAACGAACGCCCTGACCCTAATCGATGGAGGGCGCCCATACATGACAGCCGATTTACCGAGCTTCTAATTACATAAAATCAACTGGCTGCGGAAGGCTCAGATAATTCTTGGTCAATTGCTTTTCTCTTTGCTGATTTGGATTGACGCCTCCACACCAGTCACTCGATTTGGGATGCCCCTCTCCTGTTTTATTGGCGACACTGCAAGATAGTTTTTGGCGAATCACTGCCTTATTGGCCGGGCATTGAGAGGGATCCCCAGCTTCCGGACATAGAGCAAATTTTTCATTAACGACAAAGGTATATACATTGTCATTCAAATCCGTGAAGCGCACTTTGATAGGATAACCGACCAMCGTGCCCACTCTGAATCCCGCGATCTGACTATCGTCAGGCATGGTGACATCCTGCTTGTTTTTCTCGCAATTCAAGTCATTCGCATCCCGCCCTAGATACTATGGAAGGGCCGCGGAGGTAAGCCCCCTGGAGTAGAACGAGGATTCGAAGACTCGTTTTTCGAAAGGAGCATGCAAATGAAAGCGCCTGACACAGCCCTTCAGGGGCAGGATACGACGATCATCGGCCGGCTGTATATGGCCTTCGAATTGGGCGACAAGAGCTGGAAGCTGTCGCTGGGTGACGGCGTGCGCGCGCCGAGCCGATG
>NZ_JBFUIU010000634.1:0-5212 GCF_056401695.1 Variovorax sp. P4_D9 | reverse complement strand
GTCGAGATGGAACAGCGCGCCGAGGGCATGGTCAATCTGTACACCGATCTCAAGAATCCGGATTTTGGACAGGTCGCCGACAGCCTCGGCCTGTGGGGAAGAACCGTCGACAAGGCAGATGAACTCGAGGAGGCCGTACAGAACTGGCTCGCGCAACCAGGGCCGGCCCTTCTCAATGTGCGAGTCAATCCGCAGCAACTCGTGACGCCGCCTTACGTCGACGCCAGTGCAGTCCTTGGCATGTCACTCTACTCGGCGCGCGCAATATTGGCTGGCAAGGGCGACGACGTCTTTGAGCTGATCAAGGAGAACTTTCTTTGAGGCGACTACCGGGAGACATCTTGAACCATGGAGCCTAGCCTTGCGGCAGTCATCCGGCCGGCTGCGAATCCACCTGGCGGCGACGCCTACGATTTCGCACCCGAAGACCAGCCGACCTTCCCCGGCGGCCCGTTTTCGCCACCGCACCCTCCGCTTCGCCGTATCGGCTACGCAGCCGTCGGGCTCTATATTGCAGCAACCGCGACGTTTGCGAACGCGACCATCACAGTCAATGTGCCCAATCTGTCCGGTGAGTTGGCAACTTTCGTCGCACAGCTGAGTTGGTTGCCGGCCATCTATGTCGCGGCAAACGCGTGCGCGAACACGATGCTGGTGAAAGCCCGCGCCCAGTTCAGCATGCAAAACGTCATGCGGGTGCTTCTGATCCTGTACGTGATCGTTGCAGCACTCAGGTTCGTGTGGCCTGGAATGTCTTCGGAAGTCGTTGTTCGATTCGTGAGCGGCGTGGTCGCTGCGGGAATGACGACGATGGGCATCTACTATTTGCTACAGGCCGTGCCGCCCAAGGCGCGCGCGGTGGCGTTGGTGACGGGACTAGGCATGACACAACTGGGAACGCCTCTCGCACGTCTGTTGCCCGTCGATCTCTTGTCCGCCCATGGTTGGCGGGGCCAGCATTTCATCGAGCTCGCATCCGCATTGGTGGCACTGACGCTAACTTTACTGTTGCCACTCCCGCCAACCCCCCGTCTGCGTACATTTCAACCGCTGGACTTCGTGACTGTCGCTTTCCTGCTGCCGGCCATGCTGCTGATCTGCGGGGTGCTCAATCGTGGTCGTCTGGCCTGGTGGACCGATACGCCTTGGCTCGGAATCGATCTGGCAATTGCGATTCCATTGCTGGCGACCGCCATCTTGATAGAGACGGTGCGAACACGCCCATTGATTCGCATCGCCTGGATGGGCACAAGAGAGTTCCTTGGCTTCGCGGCAATCGCGTTGCTGATGCGGCTTGCGCTCGCAGAGCAGACCTACGGGGCTGTTGGCTTGCTCACGGCGGGCAATCTTGACAACGATCAATTGCGTTGGTTGTTCTTGTGGGTCATCGTCGGCATGCTGCTCGGCATAGTGACTTGCGTGCTGACGCTGTCCGAGCGGGCCCTTCCATTTCAAGTCATCGGTGCTGCACTGGCGATTGCGCTTGGTGCATGGATGGACAGTCACGCGAACAATCTGACCCGTCCTGAGCAGCTCTATCTCAATCAAGCCCTGATTGGCTTTGGGACCAGTCTGTTCATCGGCCCGACACTAGCGCATGGAATCATCAAGGTCATACGCCTGGGACCCGCCTATCTCGTCACCCTGGTGGTCGTCTTCAGCATGACGCAGAACGTCGGGGGGCTGATCGGCTCGGCATTCCTGGGCAGCTATCAGACGATCGCCGCGCGATCTCACTACCAGGAGCTTGCCGAGAGGATCGTGGTTGGAAACGAGCAGGTTGCCGATCGAACCCAGCGGTCATCTCGTTCGCTCAACGGCGTTGTCGGAGATCCGGCCGCCCGTTCGCAACAGGGCGGCGCTTTGCTGGCAGCGTCGCTTTCCAGGGAAGCAAACATCCTTGCCTTCAACGATGTATTTCGATTCGTCTGTCAACTGGCTCTGGGAACGGCGTTCTTGGCCGCGCTCCTGGTGCTGCTCGGCGCCCTCCGGCGCTTACGTTCAAGTGAACCGTCATGACTGATCCGGTACCCTCCGCCTCGCCGACCCCATCGGGGCCCCGTCGGCATTGGCCGTTGCCTGGGAAGCACCCACTCGTGACCGTTGCCATTGTCGTAGCGGCCGGGCTGGCCCTCCTGGCTGTGCTCCGAGCCTGGGAACTCCCTCCGTTCGAGAGTGGCGTTCGCGTGACCGACAACGCCTATCTCCGTGGTCGCACCACGATCATTGCACCGCAGGTCAGCGGCTACGTGACGGCGGTCCTGGCGAGCGACTATGCGTTCGTGGATGCGGGCCAGGTGCTCGTGCGCATCGATGACCGTCAATATCGAGCAAAGGTAGACCAGGCGCGCGCCGCACTCGAGGCGCAGAAGGCCGCATTGGCGAACCTCGAGCAAGCGCATGCGTCGCGAATCGCAGCGCTTCAAGCGCAGTCCGCCGCCATCGCCAACTCGAAAGCGCAGTTGATTCGAGCACGCGGTGATCTGGGACGGGTGGACGAACTCGTTTCCGACGGCTCAGTGTCGATGCGAGAACGTGATCAGTTGCGCGCGGCGCTCGCCCAGGCGAATGCACAACTCGATCAGTCGCATGCGGCTCACGAGATCGCTCGCCAAGATGTTCGAACGGTAGAGGTCAGCCGGGACGGCCTCACCGCGCAGATTGATGCCGCGGCTGCACAGTTGCGTGCAGCCGAGATCGACCTCGAGAACACGGTCATCCGTGCGCCGGAGAAGGGCCAATTGGGCGAGGTGAGCGTTCGACTGGGTCAGTACGTGACGAATGGAACGCAGCTGCTGCCGTTGGTACCGGCAGACCGATGGGTCATCGCGAACTATAAGGAGGCTCAGACCTTCGGCATGCGGCCCGGCATGCGGGCCTGGATCACGGTCGATGCTCTGGGCGGGCATCGGTTCGACGGTCACGTCGAAGAAGTCGCCCTGCCGCGGGCTCGGAATTCTCCGTCGTCAAGCCGGACAACGGGACGGGAAACTTTGTGAAGATCCCGCAACGTATCGGCGTCAGATTGCGGCTGGACGCCTCCAACCAGCAGTTGCGCGAACTGCGGCCCGGGATGTCCGTCGAGGCCAATGTGGATACGGCGAATGCGCAATAGGCTGACAATCCTCGCTCTGACTGTGCTGGCCGGATGTGCCGGACCGCGACCACCAGCTCCGTCCGAGGCCCAGGTGACGTCACCTGTCGAGTGGCGAACGTCGGCCAGCCAGCCGGGCGTGAGGCTGTCGGCGAATTGGTGGGAGGGTTTCGATGATCCGGGATTGACGCGTATCGTTGCAGAGGCATTGGCGAACAACGACGACATCAACATAGCGGCGCAGCGCGTCGAAGAGCTGATGGCGCAAGCAGACTTCGCGCATGCGCAGCAATTTCCCCAGGTTGACGGCAGGGTTGTCCTGGAGCGGGATCGCAGCATCAATCCCGCATTCGGCGTTCCGCAGGTTCAGACCGCGACCGAGCCGCTGCTCACATTCTCCTTCGACGCGGACTTGTTCGGCCGTCTTCGGTCGGCGACGGCAGCCGCGCGTGCAAATCTGCTCGCGACTCAGGCGGCCGAGGCGAGCGTCAAGCTGCTGGTGGCCTCCACGGCCGCACGCGATTGGTTCACATTGCGCTCGCTGGATCAGCGTCTGGCAATCCTGGAGCAAACGCTGGTCGCGCGAGAGCAGACGGTCGAGCTCGTGCGCAGACGAGTGGCCGTTGGCTATGCTGCGCAACTCGATCTTGCGCAGGCGGAGGCCGAGTACCAGAGCACTGCCCAGCAGATCCCGGCCACGAAGCTTGCCATCCGTCGCGCGGAAGACGCGCTCTGTGTGCTGCTCGGGCGCAATCCGGGCGATATCGAGCGCGAAGGGCAAGCGCTCGCGCCGAAGCTGCCGCCCATTCCACAAACGCTGCCTGCATCGCTCTTGCGACGCCGGCCCGATATCGTCGACGCGGAAGAACGCATCGTCGCTGCAGATCACACGCTGGATGCGTCTCGCGCCGCATTCATGCCGAACCTGGAACTGTCCGGGGACCTCGGCCGTGTGCACTCCACGCTGCTCGATCATCCCATCAACGTTTTCACGATCGGGGCAAGCATCCTGGCGCCGATCTTCAATGCCGGACGCCTGCAGGCCCAGCAAAGCGTTGCAGCCGCCCGACGCAACGAGGCTGCATATGCCTATCGCAAGGCAGCGCTGGGGGCCTTTTCGGAAGTAGAGGATGCCCTCTCGTCAACGCAACGACTGCGCGAACAACTCATCTCGCTCGAAGCACAAAGGCAAGCGCTGCAGCGGACGGTCCAGATCTCGTCACAGCGCTACAAGGCGGGCTATTCGCCTTTCCTTGACCAACTCGACGCCCAACGCAGCTTGCTCAGTGTCCAACTCTTGCTCTCGCAAGTCTCGGCGGAGCAGTTGAATGCATACGTCACGTTGTTCCAGGCTTTGGGGGGAGGTTGGGACCGGAAGCTGATCGACCAGCCACCCAAGAGTGCGGCCATCGGGGAGGGTACCTGAGACGCCAGTTTGTCCATTGTTCTACTGATGCTTGGACCTTCCTTGGAAGAAGTCCGGGTGGCGCAACGTATCATTGCCGCACATGGAACGAGGATGCAATGGTCAAGAACACTGCTACGGTCGCGCGAGCGTCTTCCGCGCGCAAGCGCGGCGAACGCGCCGTCGACTCTCAACCGGCCACCGCAACGCAGGCGCCCCTCGGCGGCAGCCTGATCGAGCTCATCACCGTCCAATGGCAACGTGAGCGGAGCGACCTCGACCTCTCCGATTTCTTGCTGGCCATATACTTCATGCGTCTCGGGACCTTGGTGGAGCGCGCATATGGGCGGATGTGCGAGCGCCGCTACCAGATCAGCGGCACCGACATGCGCGTCCTGCTGGCGCTCCGGCGAGGCGGTCCCCCGTACGCCAAGCGGCCGACTGACCTATTCCGCGCATTGCTGGTGACCTCCGGCGCCATGACGAAAAAGGTCGACCGCCTGATCGAGCACGGCTTGGTGGAGCGGCTGGCGGACCCGGGACATGGGGGCGGCTTTCTCATACGGTTGACCCGCAAGGGCCTTCAGGTCGTCGAGGAGGTGGTCGAGTATCTCGCAAGAGAATCCGTCATCGCGCCGGCGATGTCGCAGTTCACTCCGGCCGAGCGCGAAGCTGGCAGCCGGTTCGCGCTGCGCGTGCTCGCTGCGCTCGAG
>NZ_JBFUIU010000633.1:0-5222 GCF_056401695.1 Variovorax sp. P4_D9 | reverse complement strand
TCGCTTCGCGCGTATTCGAGCAGCGAGATGGACGCGATCCTGGCCAAGATCCCATAGGCGCGTAGCCGAGTCGACGCTCAGCCGGTTCGATCGAGCCGGCCAGCAACACCTCACATGGCCAAGCACCTCACCATCGATGAATCCGCCGGCCCACTGCCGGTAAACAGTCGGGTCTATTTCAACCCGACCGGCGTCCTGCTTGATCGCGGCGCCACCTACGAGATTGCTGCCGACGATAGCAAGTGGGTCGATTGGCAMCTTGCTTCAAGCGCGGACGGGAGAGAGCGGCCGAGCCTGGGCCAGTCATTGGCCCAGTGGGCACTGCGCTGCAAGGCCGGCAAGTGGTTCCAGTTGATCGGCGCCGTGGGTCGGTCGGACGACTATCTTTTTCCGATTGGCATGCACACGCGCTGGACCTACGCAGGCCAGGCCGAGACGGCCGAGCTGTACCTTCTCGCCAACGACGCCTGGTTTGCGTACTTCAACAATCACGGATCGGTCAACGTGACGATCAAGCGGGTCGACTAGAAGGGTGCCTGAGACTTGGAGCTAGTCTTGTAACGGTCAAGGGATAACGCGGCGTTAGCTCGAACGTCGGAGCACGCTCACAGCGGTTGAAGCGAGGAAATGGCAATGCCACCATGTATGTTGGACGCGGGCGCTCTGCTGATCACGGCGAAAAAGCGTACAACTTCTGATTCTTCGACCCGGGGCGCGATCTCAGAGAGGTTCCTACAAGGTCTTGAGCCCCAGCCACGCCGCCGCGATCACTGCATTCACGGACACGCTCAAGGCGCTCGGCACATAGAACAGCGCCGATACCGCCGGCGCGCCAATCAGGATTTCGACAATCCCCCCCAACCCGTACAACAGCACGGCGCACCACAGCCAGCGTCGCATGTAAGTGAGAAGCCAGTGAGCTTGAGATTGGTTGTGCCGCCAGGCCGCTGAGCGCTCGATGAGGCTGCCTTGTGTGACGTCCAGGAAGAGCCACTCGAAAAAGAAGTAGCGGTACAGGAGAGTGTGGAAGTTCAGCTCATGCACGATCCATTTCCTTCCTGATGGCGGTGGTTCGTCGCAGTCGTTTCTGACAGCATATCGGGAAGACTGATACCTCTTGCGGGCCGGCGACGTTGCCAAGATGGACATCATCGACTGCGGCGCTGACTCTTAGACAACCCCCGTAGCGAAGACCCAATATTGAGCTCGCTTTGAGAGTCGAAGCATGACTGCATGCCATCGCGCGACGCGTAGGACTGCATGTACCTTTGCAGCTGCGCCTGGAGACGCCGCTTCAAGCAACTTGAAAGCTTATATCCGTGCCGACGAAGCGCAATACGTCAGAGGGCCTACTCAGCTTTGGCGAGCTGCGCCAACAAGTCGCCGGTGCCGACACCCTGCAGGAATCGTCGGCCCCCGCGTGGGTCGGTCAGTCGGTCGCACAGTTCGCGTCCATGCGCAATCGGACGGCTCGCTACAAGTTGCCAATGGCCGTCTTCAGATCCTCGACAGCAGCCGGCTTTGGTACATGCGCGTCGAAGCCCGCTTCGAGTGCGCGCCGGGGCGTCCGCCCGCCTTCCGAAGCCGGACATCGCGATCGCCCTCAGCTCGCGCGTCGGCGGTCGGGCCGCAACTCCGCGATCAGCTGATGCGCATCCATCTCGAGCATTCCCTTCAAAGCCCAGCGAGCTAGGTATCGCGCCGTGGGCCCCGAGACGCGATAGGGGAGTCGTGGGTCTTCATGTAGGCCATGCAGCCGGGTGCCACACCCGATGCTGCGGCGAACACGTGGGGCCATTTGAGGCCTACATCCGCTGTGCGGAGCTACTCCTCGCAGCCTTTCTGTGACAAAGTCCGGAGTCGCCAAAACCGAGCGATGCGCGCCAGCGGAGTGGCGAKCCCCGCCGCGAATCGGCCTAAAACGCAGAGTGAGCGTCAACCTACAGGCGGCCCCGCTCATTCCCCACATCAGTCCGTCGGGGGCGTTTCCAAGATTGAAATCTTCAAAACGCCTGGAGACATCATGAAGCTGAACCTCGTCACCGTGGCGGCGGCCCTCCTTTGGAGCCTGTCAAACGCAAGCTTTGCTCAGACCACCGCCGTGCCTGCGGGCCCTGATCCTGCCAAGGCCGGTCAAGCCAGCACCAAGACCCCAGCTGGCGTCGCGAATCCGACGCAGCGCCCCGACGGCAGCAATCCTGCGTCGCGTGAAGCGGTGAAATCCGAAGCTCGCGCGGAAAACCGGAGCCCGGCGAATACGGTGGTTCCCAAGGGAGAGCCTTCAACCATGACCAACAATCAGCCCAATGCGCCTCAGTCGACGGGTGCAATGAGCCGGGCCGAAGTGAAGCCGAGCAAGAACGAACTGAAGCCGCAGGCGGGCGTCAAGGGTGAGCGGCCCGACGTCCCCACGAACCCGAAGGAAAAAACGGGCACTCCCCAATAGGCCCAAATCCGCCATCTCCTATCTCTCGGGTCGCGCGGCGTGGAACCGCAGTCGCCCAACCGGCTGACTCGAAGAGGGCGAAGCCGGACGTTCCTGCAACAAACGGCGGCCCAGAAGCGGTCGCGCGGCGATCGGCGGGATCTTGCGGCAAGTCCTGGGGGCGAGATCGCGACACACCCGTTCGAATGCGCGTTTGCACTCACGGCGCTCGCTGCCATGCGCTGCGTCGCCGACACCTAGCTTAACCACTAAATGATTGCGCTGGTCTCCGCGGCAACTGCAATCAACGCGAAGATGGCGAGGTGCGAGAAGCCCGCATTGCGCTGGGCGGCGCGCGCCCAAGCCCTGGCGGGGTGCTGGCGGGCTGAACCGATGCCGGTAGGCCCGGGGCCCTCCCGCGAGGCCTTCGCCCGCCGTGCCCGACGAGATCAGTGGTGCGGAGGGGAGGCGCAGACTTCAAGGTCCCGCTCGCCGCATCGTCGCGCGACGGCGTCCCGAGCAACACGGGCCAGCAGCCGAACGCAATAAGGCCCTTGATTAACCTTCTGATCAATTACGGGCGCCGACCGCGGTGGTTCAATGGATCAGTTCTCCGTCTTGCGGGCTTGCTCCTCATTCGTGGTGCTGCGCGAGCCTTTGAGGTGCATCTCGTGGTGGTCGAGCGCGCCACGCTGCGCGCGCTGCCGCAGCGGCGCACCGCCGAGTACCAGCACGGGTGAGCAAGTACGCGATCTTCACCGTGCGTGGCGCGCAGTACAGCGCGCCGAGCCAACTCGTCGGGCAGCGTATGACGGTGCGCTTGTACACCGACCACATCGAGTGCTGGCTCGGTGGCACGTGCGTGCTCGAGCGAACGCGCTTGAACCACTGCGACGGGCAGCGCCATCCGCGCGACATCGACTACCGGCACCTGATCGCAGCGCTCAGGCGCAAGCCCGGCGCCCGCCATCACGGCCAACACGCCGTTCTCGCAAGGGGCGAAGTGTTCGACGACGCCGCCATGACGGTGGCCGCGGTCGACCGCCTGGTCCACCACTCGACGATCCTTGAGATGAACGTCGAAATCTACCGGTGTCTGGGTGTGGAGCACGCTGCTGGCCCTGCACCAGACCCATCGCCGCCAGAAGCACCTGGCGGCGGCCATCGAACAGCTGAGCAATCTCAAGCGGCGCCTGGCCGCTGCCCGCGCTCGGCTGCGCGGGGCCGCACAGATCGACCTGCAGGTCGCGCAGATCCTGGAGCGCTACAAGGTCGGGCGCTATGTGAAGGTCGCGCGCGTGGTGCGCGAGGAGCACAGCTTCAAGCAGTCACGCCGCGGACGCCCCGGCCCGGACACCGCCACAGTGAGCCGATGTAGGACTTCTGCAGGCACATGAGAGGGAACGGCTCCAGTGCTATGGGATCGGCCACACCCGCGGCGCAGGGCGTTGAACGAGTCGAGCACCGTAGCCACCGAGGCGTTGGGACCGAGCGCCTCGATGAGCGCATCGACACCGTAGCCGCCGGTCGCTTCCATCTCGTTTTCTGCAGTCGGCCGCGATCCAAGCGCGATCGGCACGATGCGCGTCGGGTCGAGCTGATGCAGCTTGTCGAGCAGCGCCTTATTGCGACTCGTCGCGAAGATCTTGGCCGCGCCCATGGCCAGTGCAAGGATGACCGCGCCCAGCCCCAGGGTACCCGTGGCGCCGTCAATCAGCACCGTTTGACCTGGGGCGAAATGCGCCTTGCGCAGCGCTGAGTAGGACCAATGTTTGCCAGTTGCAAAGCCCTCGGCGGCGGGCTACCGCGCGAGCGATTTAGTTCTTCGCTGCATACCGGCGTACGACGGTGCTGAGGACAGGGTAGGGCCCGCACCGGCGCATCCACGTTGGCGGACGGCCGCATCGCGCTTCGGTATGCGTTCGGCCACGCCAGTTGGGTCTCACAGGTTGGACTGGCGAAGAAACGGCGTAATAATGACTATCATGTCATGATGACAGAGTTGTCGTTTTACCTAGACCCTCGCTGCCAAGTCCACCGATGAACCACGATCCACTTGCCGCCCCGCCCGCGTCCTTCGAGCTGCGGGAGCGGCTCGTGCCATCGTCCGGAATCGGATCACTGGACGACGTGCGTCGGCTCGAAGACGCCGTCCCCGATCCGCTGGCGGAAGTCAACCGCACGTATGAGTTGCTGGCAGGCGGCGCGCGGCGAGCGCCGGACGCGCCGGCTGTCTCCTTTTTTCTCGAGGCGACCGACTACGCCCGCCCATTCACGTGGACGCACAGCGAATGGTTTGTCCGCATCACCCAGACGGCCAATCTCCTGCGCCGGCTTGGCCTCGGTCGCAGGGACGTCGTGGCGTTTGTCCTTCCCAATCTTCCAGAGACGCACTGGATCATCTGGGGTGGCGAGGCCGCCGGCGCGGTCTTTGCGATGAACCCGCTGCTCGAGCGGGGCATGCTGCGCGAGCTGATGATCGCGGTACGCCCCAAGCTGCTCGTGATGGTGGCTTCATAAAGCACTCCTCACAATTGAGAGTTGGGATGGCAGCGTCTCGCGATGGTTCTTCAAGTGACCTGAGGTGCGTATGCGATCACGGAGTTGCTGCTCCTGTTGGTCGGTGATCGTGATCCACCAGGGGCCCTGGGCGCCGAGATGGCGTGCATCAATCACGCCGCGTTTAATCCAGTAGCGAACGAAATAGACGCTCACGGACAGGCGATCGGCAAGTTGCTCGGCAGTGAGCTCTTCTGGACGCATCAGACAGACGGAAGGCACGGCGTAGCGAATGCGG
>NZ_JBFUIU010000632.1:0-5230 GCF_056401695.1 Variovorax sp. P4_D9 | reverse complement strand
CCGTCAGATAGTGCGCAAGCGCACGGCGAACGGATCGGTGCCGGCTTTCGCCAGGCTGCGCAGGGTGTACCCAAAATATTCATCAGGATTCAACTGGATCAAACGCTCAGGCATCGGATATGGCTGGGCCAAGAATGCCCAGTGGTAGATGCGCAGCGCGACTGCCGGTCCATCTTCGGCCAATAGTCGTAGGTCGGCAGGATGTCAAGCACCGCCAGCCGCGACGCCCAGGATGATCAAGGGCCAGCCGATAAGCGACACGAGCACCTACTTCGTTGACGGGGCGCGCGGCGGACGCTTTTGTAGCAACGGCTCGCTCACACCCTGCACGCCTACCAGTCCCAGCACCGTCAGCAAAGAATTCTGCGCTCCTTTCCAGCCATCTGTCACGTCTATCCATTCGCTCAGCGCATGGAAACCGCCGGTCTTGCCGCCACCGCCGATGATGATGGCCGGGATGCCGAGCGCCATCGGCACGTTGGCGTCTGTACTCGCGCCGGAGAGCAGCGTCTTGTGGCCGAACGCGCTGTTGGCGCGGACGGCGGCTTCCACGATCACCGAGTCGGCCGCGGTACGGCCACCGGGGCGATCGCCGATGAGCTTGTTCGTGACAGCCAGCGTGTTCACGTCCCAGCGATTGTTCTCCTCGATCACGGCCTCGTCCACCGCGGCCAGGATCTTCTTCTCGGTTTCGAGCAGCGGCTCCATGGCATCCGAGCGGATGTCCACCGCCATGCGCGCGTCCGGCGCGATGGTGTTGACTGAGGTACCGCCGCCCACCGTGCCGACGGTGAAGGTTGTCTTGGGAAAGGTCGACGTCTTGACGTCGGCGATTTTTGCGATCGCACGGCCCATGCCATGGATTGCACTCGGCACCTGGCCGAACGCTGCGTAGCTGTGGCCGCCCGGGCCTTTGAAGGTGAATTCGTAGCGGCGGCTACCGGTGCCCAGGATCAGCACGCTGCCGTCGGGTGCTGGCTCGAGCCCGACCATGCCGTCGATGTCGCGGTGTTCGGCGAAGATCTGCTTCATGCCTCGCAGATTGCCCAATTCTTCTTCGCCGACGTTGCCCACGAAGAGCAGGTCGCCAACCGTCTGGACTTTGTTGTCGTTGAGCACCTTGAGCCACGAGAGCAGCACCGACAGGCCGCGCACATCGTCCGAAATGCCGGGTGCGTAGAGCTTGCCGTCGCGCTCCCTCACCTTGACGTCGGTGCCGGCCGGAAACACCGTATCGAGGTGTGCCGAGATCAACAGCTTGGGACCGTTGCCCGTGCCCTTGCGCAGGCCGACCACATTGCCTTCCGTGTCGATGTGCGCATCGGTGAGGCCGAGCGCCTTCATGCGCGCGAGGTAAGCCTCGGCGCGCCTCTGCTCCTTGAATGGCGGAGCCTCGATCTCCGTCAGCATCTTCAGGTCTTCCACCGAGCGGTCGTGGTCGGCCTTGACCGCGTCGAGCAGTTTCGCGATGGCAGGCGATCCCATGAGTTGCGTGTAGGCCTGGTCGACCGCCGGCTTGACCTGCACCGGCGTCGGCGCCACCGCGTTGAAGCTCTGGGCCTGTGCGGCGCTGGCGGCCAGCAGCGCGACGGCAGTGGCCAGGTTGGCGAGTCGGAGAGAGAAGGCGCGGGACATAGTGCGATCAGTGAGGTTGGACGGCAA
Source organism: Variovorax sp. P4_D9 (assembly GCF_056401695.1). Classification (NCBI taxonomy): domain Bacteria; kingdom Pseudomonadati; phylum Pseudomonadota; class Betaproteobacteria; order Burkholderiales; family Comamonadaceae; genus Variovorax; species Variovorax sp. P4_D9. Next base: position 3,568 of record NZ_JBFUIU010000632.1, on the reverse strand, counting down.
GCCCGACATTCTTTCGCTTTACGGCCTGCGCCGCTCTCCTTTAATCTAGCGTGCTGTGAGCTTTTCTAACACCCGCCGCCACCTGCCTACCACCCGCGCACTGGTGGTGTTCGATGCTGTCGCGCGCCATCACGGTCTGAGCAAGGCGGCCGAGGCGCTGAGCCTGACGCACGGCGCCGTCAGCCAACAGTTGCGCCTGCTCGAGAACCAGCTTGGCGTGCGACTGGTGCAGCGCACTTCGCGCGGCTCCCAACTCACCGAAGCCGGCCGGCGCTACCACGCCCAGATCTCCGGTGATCTATTGCGGCTGGAGAACCACACCCTCGAGGCGATGGCACAGCGGCCCGACGGAGTGAGCTTGCTAGTGGGCGCGGTGCCGGTGCTGGCCGAGCGCTGGCTGATCCCGCGGCTACCCGCATTCGCGCAGCGCGCGCCGACGTGCAGCCTGCATCTGCAGGTGTTCCCGACGCAGATCTACATGCCTGAACCGGCCTTCGACGTCGCCGTGCAATACGACGATGCCGTGTGGCCTGGCGCCCTGGTGCAGCCCCTCATGCAGGAGCAATGCGTGGCCGTGTGCGCGCCGCAGGCCAGCGGTCGGCGCGAGATGGCACGCGGCGACTTCCGCGGCGCCACGCTGTTGCAACTGACCTCGCGACTCGGCGGGTGGGAAGAGTGGTTCGCGCAGGCCGGCATCAACCGCGCCCCGGTGAACACGGCGGCAGGGCATCGCTTCGATCTGTTCTCGATGTTGGTCGAGGCGGTGCGAGCCGATCTCGGCGTCGGGCTGGCGCCGCGCTACTTCGTCGAGCGCGAGTTGCAGGCAGGCGACCTGGTGCTGGCGCATCCGCACGTTGGTCAGGGTCACCGGGGCTACAGCGTGTTCGTGGCGCCGCACCGGGCGCAGGACCCGCTGGCGGCGACATTCACGGGCTGGCTTGCCGAGGCGGCCGCCGCCGAAGGGGCTTAGCGGCAGGCGTCGCACAGTAGTCCGCAGAGTGCCCGAAGGCCACGACACGCCACAGGATGTAGCGCCACGCCTTGCGAGCTGGAGCGCCAGTTTATGAGAGTGACGTTGTGCCGGAGGCAGGTCATTGGAGGGGGCAGCACAGATTGCGCATCCAACGCCCCCATCCAGAATCAGGTGTAGCCACGACCGCAAGTGGGTCGTACGCCGGGAGGCACCATGACGCGATGCGCTTTCACCCGCGGTACCGTGCTTCGATCAGGCTTTGCCATCGGCATGGCCTGTTGGCTGGCGGCCTGTGCCTCCAGGTCGGACAACGCTGACGACGTGCTCGCTCGTTCCGCGGTGATCATGGGCGGTGCGAACGCCAAGAGCATGCCCTATGTGGCTGAGGGTACCGGCTTTACCTTTGGCCAAGCGTACAAGCCCGGCGGCGCCTGGCCGCGGATCACGCTGCATTCGTTCACCCGCACCATCGACTACGACAAGGGCGCAATGCGCGACGAGATCGTGCTGAGCCGCGCCGAGCCCACCGGCGGTGGCGGTTACCTGCTCTCTGGCCAGCAGCGCAACGACCAGCTCGTCAACGGCGACTTGGCATGGAACCAGACCCCGGGCGGCGCGTGCCAAGTCCGCGCTTCGCCTCTCCGTGGTGCGCTGCGTGCCGTCGCCGCTGGCCATAGCGATTCTCAGCTGGGCTCGCGCCGAGCCCAAGGCCTCGTCGCTCGCGTAAGGGCGCGTTCCGATCAGGGCGCCCTGTGCGCCCAGCGCCAGCGCGGCCGCCAGGCCTCGACCGTCGGCGATGCCCCCGGCCGCCAGCACCGGAATCGGGTCGACCGCGTCGATCACCGCCGGAACCAGCGGCAGTGTGGCGCGCGCTCCTCCGTGCCCGCCGGCCTCGGTACCCTGGGCCACGATGAGATCGGCCCCCGCCTCGCGCGCCAACGCCGCGCTGGCCAAGTCCTGCACCTGGCAGATCAGCCGGCGCCCTGCGGCCTTGACGACAGCTCCATGAGGCCGCGGTTCGCCGAACGACAGCATGACCGCGTGCGGCCGATGGGACAGCACCCGATCCACGATGTCGCGCTCGCACGACTAGGTGATCAGCCCGACACCCCAAGGCTTGTCGGTGAGCAGTCGCACCAGGGTCGCCGTAGCCGCCGCCTGCGAGTCCGAGGCTGCCGGCATTGGACACAGCGGCGACCAGGCGTCCGCCCGCCACGCCGCCCATCGGGCCCAGGACGATCGGGACTGGAGGGCGAACATCCGGGTGAGCTCGGTGGTGATCATGACTGCCTTTCCGACTGGGACGGTGCATGTGTTCGTGCCGGTGCCGCGGCGGCGCGGCTCTCCACCTCGACGATGAAATCCGGATCAAACAGCGGGTTCTCGTTGACGCCGCCGTGGGCATAGCCTCGCGGGTTGCAGACCACGCGGGTGCCGTCGACGACGTAGTCGAAGCTGTCGTGCGTGTGCCCGTGGATCCAAAGGACCGCACGGTGCGCCCCCAACAGGTGCTCCACGTCGGACACGAAGCAGGCGTTGAGCAGCGAACCCGCGAACCGCGGGTGGATGCTGCGGGTCGATGGCGCGTGGTGCGTGATCACCACCGTGGGACCGGCATGGGAGCTGGCCAGTCGGGAGGCTAGCCACGCCGCGTGCTGCCGGAACAGGGCCACCGAGTCGTCCGGGGTGAAGAGGTCGCTCGAGCCTTCACGGGCACGGATACGGCTGAAGTCGCGCAGGCATCGACGGGCTTCCTCTTTCGCGGCCGCGCGCAGCTTCGAGTCGTCAAACAACTCGAAGTCGGTCCACAAAGTGGTGCCGAGGAATCGCACGCCGTCGATGACGAGCTCGCTGTCGTCGAGCACATGCACCTTCGTCCGCTCACACTGGCGCCTGAGTTCGTCGAGGGCACCATCGATGCTGCTGCCGTAGAACTCGTGGTTGCCTGCCACATAGAGCACCGGCTTGCCGAAGCGCATGGCCCACGATGCCGCTTCGCGCGGACGCGAGATGTCGCCGGCGAGCACGATCGCATCAGCATCATTGACCGGCCACTCCATTGCACCAAACCCCAGGTGCAGGTCGGACAGGATATTCAGCTTCATGGACAAACAGGCGGCGAGTGGGTTGCGGGCGCAGCGGATACACGCAGGAGTCACTCTGGTGGCGCCGTGACCTGGTGTGCATGTATATCACGTTGTGATGTATATTGCCAGCAAGGGGACACCTGCCATGCCGGATGGAACGATGACGAAGGCCGATTTCGAGATGCTGGCGCGGTTTCGCTACCAGCTCCGGCGCTTTCTTCGCTTCAGCGAAGAGCTGACACATCTGCGCGGCGTCACGCCGTTGCAGTACCAGCTGATGTTGCAGATCCAGGGCTACCCGGGCCGCCCGTGGGCGACGGTGGTGGAACTCGCTGAGCGGCTGCAGGCCAAGCACCACGGCGTCGTCTCGTTGGTGTCACGCTGCGAAGCCGCCGGCTGGGTGCGGCGCGCGCCACGTCGCGACGACCGGCGCCGCGTCGAGGTGCACCTCACGCCGAAAGGCAAGGCCTGTCTTGAGCAGTTGGCACTGCTGCACCTGCAGGAGTTG
>NZ_JBFUIU010000631.1:0-5234 GCF_056401695.1 Variovorax sp. P4_D9 | reverse complement strand
GTTCAATCGCAGTCGCCTGGCCTTCTGGTTCGGGCTGGTCCTGCTGCTCTGCGCCAGCGCGGTGCTCGAATGGTCGCGGCTGTACCGGCTCGAGTTCCGCCTGCCGGGGCATGGCGGCGGGGTGCTCGGCTACCTGGTCGGACCGGCAAGCGTCAAGTGGATGGGATTCACCGGCTCGGCCCTGATCGCGATCGCCGGCGGCGTGATCGGCTCGGCACTGGTGTTTCGCTTCTCCTGGGGCCAGATCGCCGAACGCATCGGCACGCGCCTCTATTCATTGTTCGAGTCGCGGCGCGAAAAGCGCGAGATTGCGCAGGACATCGCGATGGGCAAGCAGGCCGTGCGCGAGCGAGAGGAACTGTCGGCGGTCGACTCCGGGCCCGAGCCCGAGGTGCCCGACGAAGAATTGCGCATCCTGCCGCGGCCCAAGCGGCGCGCGCCGTCGCCCCCGGTGCAGATCGAGCCGGCGCTGGCCGAGGTGCCGAAGAGCGATCGCGTGGCCAAGGAGCGCCAGAAGCCGCTGTTCCGCGAGCTGCCCGACAGCAAGTTGCCGCAGGTCGACCTGCTCGACGCCGCACAGGCGCGCCAGGAAACCGTGTCGCCCGACACGCTCGAGATGACGTCTCGCATGATCGAGAAGAAGCTCAAGGACTTCGGCGTCGAGGTGCGCGTGGTGCTGGCCTCGCCGGGCCCGGTGATCACGCGCTACGAGATCGAGCCGGCCACCGGCGTCAAGGGCTCGCAGATCGTCAACCTCGCGAAAGACTTGGCGCGCTCGCTGTCGCTGGTGTCGATCCGCGTGGTCGAGACGATCCCAGGCAAGAACTACATGGCGCTCGAACTGCCGAACGCCAAGCGGCAGTCGATCAAGCTCAGCGAGATCCTCGGCTCGCAGGTCTACAACGAGGGCAAGTCGATGCTCACGATGGGCCTCGGCAAGGACATCATCGGCAACCCGGTGGTGGCCGATCTGGCGAAGATGCCGCACGTGCTGGTGGCGGGCACCACGGGCTCCGGCAAGTCGGTCGGCATCAACGCGATGATCCTGAGCCTGTTGTACAAGGCCGAGGCGCGCGACGTCCGCCTGCTGATGATCGACCCGAAGATGCTCGAGATGTCGGTCTACGAAGGCATCCCACACCTGCTGGCGCCGGTGGTCACCGACATGCGGCAGGCGGCCCACGGCCTGAACTGGTGCGTGGCCGAGATGGAGCGGCGCTACAAGCTCATGAGCAAGCTCGGCGTGCGCAACCTGGCCGGCTACAACGTCAAGATCGACGAGGCCAAGGCGCGCGAGGAGTTCATCTACAACCCCTTCAGCCTGACGCCCGACAGCCCCGAGCCGCTGCAGCGCGAGCCGCACATCGTGGTCGTGATCGACGAGCTGGCCGACCTGATGATGGTGGTCGGCAAGAAGATCGAAGAACTGATCGCCCGCTTGGCGCAGAAGGCGCGGGCGGCCGGCATCCACCTGATCCTGGCGACCCAGCGGCCCAGCGTGGACGTGATTACCGGCCTGATCAAGGCCAACATCCCGACCCGCATCGCCTTCCAGGTGTCGAGCAAGATCGACTCCCGCACCATCCTCGACCAGATGGGCGCCGAGGCGCTGCTGGGCATGGGCGACATGCTCTACATGCCGAGCGGCACCGGCCTGCCGGTGCGCGTGCACGGCGCCTTCGTGAGCGACGAGGAAGTGCACCGTGTGGTCGCCTACCTCAAGTCGCAAGGGGAGCCGGACTACATCGAAGGGGTGCTCGAAGGCGGTACCGTCGATGGCGACGGCGATGTGCTGGGCGAGGGCGGTGCGGAAGGCGGCGAGAAGGACCTGATGTACGACCAGGCGGTCGAGGTCGTGCTGAAGCACCGCAAGGCCAGTATCTCGCTGGTGCAGCGCCACTTGAAGATCGGCTACAACCGCGCCGCGCGGCTGGTCGAGGACATGGAAAACGCGGGCCTGGTGAGCGCCATGAGCGGCAGCGGCCAGCGCGAAATCCTGGTGCCCGCAAGGACGGAATGAACGAATCGAAGATGAAAATGAAGAAGCTGATCGCGGGGGCCTTGCTGGCCGTGGCTGCGGCCGGTGCATGGGCCGGCGGCATGGAGAGCCTCGAGGCTTTCGTGAAGACCGTGAAGTCGGGCCGTTCCGAGTTCACCCAGACCGTGACGGCACCGCCGAAGGACGGCCAGGAGTCGCGCGCCAAGGTGTCGACCGGCCGCTTCGAATTCCAGCGGCCGGGCAAATTCAGGTTCGACTACAAGAAGCCTTTCGTTCAGAGCATCGTCGCCGACGGCGAGATGCTGTCGCTGTACGACGCCGACCTCAACCAGGTGACGCAGCGCAAGCAGGCCCAGGCGCTCGGCTCCACGCCCGCCGCGCTGATCGCCGCGGCGCCCGACCTGCGCGCCCTGCAGGCCGACTTCACGCTCGAGGCCGCGCCCGAGCGCGATGGCCTGCAGTGGGTCAAGGCGACACCGAAGAGCAAGGACGGCCAGTTGCAGAGCGTGCAGGTCGGCTTCCTGGGCGACGCCCTGTCCGCCCTCGAGATCCTCGACAGCTTCGGCCAGCGCTCGGTGATCAAGTTCGGCAAGATCGAGGTTAACCCGTCGCTGCCGCCGTCGACCTTCCAGTTCAAGGTGCCGAGCGGCGCCGACGTGATCCGCCAGTAGGGCGGGCCGCGGATGGCCAGCTCCTCGCACCAACCCTTAGCCGAACGACTTCGCCCGCGGACCCTCGGCGAAGTGATCGGGCAGCAGCATCTGCTGGGCCCCGGCATGCCGCTGCGCATCGCCTTCGAGTCCGGACAGCCGCACTCGTGCATCCTCTGGGGCCCGCCGGGCGTGGGCAAGACCACGATCGCGCGCCTGATGGCCGATGCCTTCGACGCCCAGTTCCTGAGCATCAGCGCGGTGCTCGGTGGCGTGAAGGATATCCGCGACGCGGTCGAGCGCGCCCTCTCGGCACGCGACGGGCTTGAGCAGCGCCGCACCATCGTCTTCGTCGACGAGGTGCACCGCTTCAACAAGAGCCAGCAGGACGCCTTCCTGCCGCACGTCGAATCGGGCCTGTTCACTTTCATCGGCGCGACCACCGAGAACCCCTCCTTCGAGGTCAACTCGGCGCTGCTGTCGCGGGCCGCGGTGTACGTGCTGCAGCCGCTCGCAGAGGCCGATCTCAGGAAGATCGTCGAACGGGCGCGGGCCATCCAGGCGGTCCCGGCGATCGATGCCGAAGCCGTCGACCGCCTGGTGGCCTACGCCGACGGCGACGCCCGGCGGCTGCTCAATACGCTGGAGACGCTGGCGGTCGCCGCCGGCGCCGAGAAACTCGACAACATCACCGATGCCTGGCTGCTGCGCGTGCTCGGCGAGCGGCTGAGGCGCTATGACAAAGGCGGCGAGCAGTTCTACGACACCATTTCGGCGCTGCACAAATCGGTGCGCGGCAGCGATCCCGATGCGGCGCTGTACTGGTTCGTGCGCATGCTCGACGGCGGCGCCGATCCGCGCTACATGGCGCGCCGGCTGGTGCGCATGGCGAGCGAGGACATCGGCCTGGCCGACCCGCGCGCGCTGCGGCTCGCGCTCGATGCGGCCGAGGTGTACGAGCGGCTCGGCAGCCCCGAAGGCGAACTGGCGCTGGCCCAGTGCGTGGTGTACCTCGCGGTGGCGCCGAAGTCGAACGCGGTCTACAAGGCCCACAACGAGGTCAAGGCCTTCATCAAGTCTGACAGCACGCGGCCGGTGCCGATGCATCTGCGTAATGCGCCGACACAGTTGATGAAGCAACTTGACTACGGCAAGGGCTACCGCTACGCGCACGACGAGGAGGGCGGTTTTGCGGCCGGCGAGCGCTACATGCCCGAGGGCCTCGAGGCGCTGTCGTTCTACCGTCCCGTGGAGCGGGGTCTCGAAATCCGCATCGCGGAAAAGCTGCGCGAATTGCGGAAACGCAATGAGGATGCCGCAGGGTGATACCGCCCTGCACCGACATCGATACTCCGATGCACCACCGGCGCTCTTCGCATTGCGCCAGCGGGAAAACCCCGTCGAAACCGCACCAGAACGGCGTTCCCGCGTAATTACAATCCCGCCACAAACCCGCCGTCGTCACATGCTGGCGGGTTTTTTGCTAAGTGAAACCCAGCGTTCTAACCAGTGCGCCGGGTCAGCCGGGCGCCTCTCGAGGGCGTCAACACAAAAAGGGATTTCGTTATGGACACCTTGCTGCAGCAGATCATCAACGGTCTGGTTCTCGGCAGCATGTACGCCTTGATAGCCTTGGGCTATACCATGGTGTACGGCATCATCAACCTCATCAATTTCGCGCACGGGGAAGTTCTGATGGTCGGGGCACTGACCAGCTGGAGCATCATCGGCCTCATGCAGGAGTCGATGCCCGGCACGCCGGGCTGGCTGATCCTGCTGATCGCGCTGCTGATCGCCTGCGTGGTCGCCGCCACGCTCAACTTCGTGATCGAGAAGGTGGCCTACCGGCCGCTGCGCAACAGCCCCAAGCTGGCACCGCTGATCACCGCCATCGGCATGTCGATCCTGCTGCAGACGCTGGCGATGATCATCTGGAAGCCGACCAACAAGGCCTATCCGAACCTGCTGTCGACCACGCCGATCCACATCGGCGGCGCGGTGATCTCGCCGACCCAGGTGATGATCCTCAGCGTCACCGCGATCTGCCTCGCGATCCTGACCTGGCTGGTCAACTACACCAAGCTCGGCCGCGCGATGCGCGCCACCGCCGAGAACCCGCGGGTCGCGGCGCTGATGGGCATCCGTCCGGACATGGTGATCTCGGCGACCTTCATCATCGGCGCCGTGCTGGCGGCGGTGGCGGGCGTGATGTACGCGTCCAACTACGGCATCGCGCAGCACGCGATGGGCTTCATCCCCGGCCTCAAGGCCTTCACGGCGGCGGTCTTCGGCGGCATCGGCAACCTCGCCGGCGCGGTGGTCGGCGGCATCCTGCTGGGGCTGATCGAGGCCATCGGCTCGGGCTACATCGGGGCGCTCACGGGCGATGTGCTGGGCAGCCACTACAGCGACATCTTCGCCTTCATCGTGCTGATCATCATGCTCACGCTGCGGCCCTCGGGCCTGCTCGGCGAGCGCGTGGCGGACCGGGCCTGAGGAGCACGCGATGAAGATCAGCAAGAACACCTTCCTGTACGCCGTCGGCATCGTCCTGGTGCTCGCCCTGCCGCTGCTGCTGCAGACCC
>NZ_JBFUIU010000630.1:0-5237 GCF_056401695.1 Variovorax sp. P4_D9 | reverse complement strand
ACAATGCCCAGACTCGCGTTCATCGCCTCGGCTGTGAGGTGGTGGATGCTGCCGGGCCCCGACGAGCCGTAGTTCAGCGCGCCGGGCTGGGCTTTGGCTAGCGCGATCAGTTCATCGAGCGTATTGGCCTTCACGTTCGGGTTGACTGCCAGGAACAGCGGGGCCTTGCCGACCAGCGACACGGGCGCAAAATCGTTCACTGCGTCGTACGTCATCTTCTTGGTAAGCAACGGCGTGATCGACAGCATCGGCCCGTCGGTCACCAGCAGGGTGTAGCCGTCGAGTGGCGACGCGGCCAGCGTCGCGGCGGCCACCGCACCACCGGCACCGGGCTTGTTCTCGACCACCACGGGTTGGCCCAGTGCATCTGGGAGATAGCGTGACAGGACGCGCGCCACGGTGTCGGGCAGGCCGCCCGGCGAATAGGGAACGACCAGCTTGATCGGCTTCGAAGGATACGTGTCCGCCTGCGCGAGCGGTGCCAGCCCGAGGGTGAATGCCGCAATGGCGATGCTCGCCGCCGCCAGGCGTGTGAAACTTCTGCGATTCATGGGTGGGGTCTCAGATGCTGTAGGTTTCGTAAGTCGAGGGATGGAACAATTCATCCACGGCGACGCGGCGCGCGGAGAGCCCTTGCTCGTGGTGGGAACGCACGAAGGTCTCGAGCGTCTGGCGCGCCGAGGCAACGCCGTAAGACCAGAAGTCTTCGCCCATGGTCTCGCGCGCCGCCTGCAGTTGCTCTTCCACGAAGGGCAACGTGACCTTCGTCGCGGACGTATCTGAAAGCAATTGCAGCGCTGCCGCCTTCGATTGTGCAAAGGCCTTGACCACCGCGCTGGGAAGCCACGGATGCTGCTGTGCCAACTCCTTGCGGATCACCGCCACATGCATGATCGGGAACACGCCGGTGCGCCGGAAATAGTCTTTCGCGACCGCGGTCGGATCCTCGAACAGCCATCCGACGTTCGGATTGGCGAGTGCTGCGCGATTCGGCGGACGGGGCGCCATGAAGCCGTCGATTTCGCCGCAGTCGAGCAATTCGGAGATCGTTCGGCCATCCGGCGCCTGCTCGACCCGCACGTCGGGTGGCAGTTGGAGTTTGATTTTCTCGGGTCGGCCGGGGGTCTCGATGCCGCCCCGCACCCAGGTGACGTCCGATGGCTTGACGCCGTAGTCGTCTTGCAGGAACTGGCGCGCCCAGACGTTGGCCGTGAGCTGATACTCGGGCAAGCCGATGCGCTTGCCCTTCAGGTCCTCAGGCTTCCCGATGCGGTCCTTGCGGACGTAGATCGAAGTGTGCCGAAAGGCCCGCGACAGGAAGACCGGCACCGCGATGTACGGACACTCCCCCCTTGAGTGCTTCACCAGGTAGCTCGAGAAAGACAGCTCGGTGATGTCGAAGTCGACGCTTCGCATGGCCCTGAAGAACATCTCTTCGGGGTTCAGCAGCATGTAGACCGGATCGACGCCGTCGATCTGCACGCGGCCATCGAACAGGGCGCGCGTGCGATCGTAATCGCCCATGGCGACTGAAAGTTGCAGCTTGCTCATGGCGTCAAGCCTTCACCGAATAAGAGGGTTCGAGTTCGGGATGCTCCCGCCCATCGGGCCAGACATATCGCGCGTCGTACGAGCGCCAGTCGGTCGTTTTTGGAACGATCGCCTGGAACGCGCAAACCGCCGGCGTGACCGCCTCTTCGCCGGTGCCGATGGCCGCCTGACCCTCGCCGAAGGCCTTCACCGCATCGAGCATCTGTCTGCGGAACTCGACGATCGCGAGGTCGCTGGCGCCAAGCCGGTCGTGCGTGCGGTCGGCGATCGGTCCCATCGTCACCCACATCGCCACGTCCTGGTTGGGGAAGCCGGTGATGCCGGTGAAGTTGCCAGCCTTCATCGCGTTGCGGTCCTGCCAGAACTTGTTGTCCAGGTTGCGGAGCGGCCGGTACGTCGCGTCAAGGTCGACGCCAACCGTCTGACGCAGGAACTTGCGCCAGGTCTCGGTCTCAGGCGTCTGCGCCGCATGGCCCCACGCGATGAAATAGAAAGCCGTGTTCGTGTCGTCCATCGGAACGTTGATGTTCGCCACGTTGTAGAGATTATTCGGCGGGATCAGCGCCGTTGCCGGTGCGACGAATACCGTGGTTCGCACGTAGTCGTTGGCTGCGGCGTTGCTGATCGGGCGGCGCATGGCGGCGTAGCGAAAGCCGTAGCCAGTTCGCTGCACCTGCATGCGCGGCGCCTTGTCTGTCGAAGGGCGCAGCCACGTCTTGTCGGTGGCCTTGGCGCTGTCGACTCGCGCCGGGACCATATCCGAAGAATGCAGGCTCGAGCTGTGGGCAGAGTCGATCGCGCCTTCCAGGATCTGCGCCCAGTTGCAGGGCAGCAGAACCTTGGCGACGCTCACGCGCGTGTCCGCCGTCGGCGCCCAGGCCGGCGGCCTGAACTCCGGGACGCTGTCTTGGGGACCCATGTAGGCCCAGACCATGCTGCCCCACTCTTTGGTTGGGTAGGCCGAGTGCTTGACCTTGTCAGCCATGCCGCTGGCGGCGGGCTCGGACGCCATCTCGAGCACGTTGCCGTCGACGTCCATCTTCCAGCCGTGGTACAGGCAACGCAAGCCCCCTTCTTCGTTGCGACCGAACACCAGCGACGCACGCCGATGCGGACAGAGCTCGTCCATCACACCAACGCGGCCATCGGTGTCGCGAAAGACCACAAGGTCTTCGCCGAACACGCGCGCCTTGACCGGGTCGCCGTCGGGTTCGCTGACTTCCTCGATGAGACACACCGGCGTCCAGTGGCGTTTCATCAGTTGGCCCATCGGGGCAACGCCCTCCACGCGGCAGAGGAGGTCGTTTTCTTGTGCAGTCATCATGGGTCTTTTCCTTTCGAAGTATGTTGGTCCCGGGCGACGTCTAGGCCGATACAGGTTCGGTTGTGCGGCGCCGGTGCAGCACGATCGGCTTGCCGCCGTATCGTTGCTTGCTGATCCAATGGGACAGTGCCGAATCCAGGTGCTGCACGTGCGCGGGAAACCACACGGCCAGCTCGGCCGCCACGGCGCGTGCGACGCCATGCTCTCCACGCGCGAGCCGAAGGTGCACCCCCCGCAGTGTCGCGAGAACGGCTTCGTGCTCCTGCACGTGACAATCGCGGGCCGGAAAGTTGGTCGCAGCCATCGACGCGTTCTCGATGGCGAAGTGCGCGGCGGCTTGTTCCAGTAGCGCGCTTAGCAGTCCGGGCAACTCGTGGTCGGCGGCACCCTGCATTGCCGCGACCAGCGTCACGAAACGCTCGTGCTCCGCATCCATGGCCGCATGGCCAAGCAGCAACGAGTCATTCCAGGAAAGGCGGCTAAGTGTGTGGTCCATGGTTTCGGGGAGGCGAAATGCGGTACGAAGAACAGTCACCATTTTCCTTACGACTCTAAGTATTTTATGAATTGGCGCCCGATTCCGCAACACGTCCAGCTTTGGTGGTTACCCCAATATGGTTAGTAACCTAATGTTTTTCTACTGCGCCGAAGTAGATCGCATGCGTGGCGCACTCCACCAGTACCCCGCACATTGCGCCTGCGGATAGCCGGCATGGCCTAGGAGTCTGCGCGGCAGAAGCGTGACGAGCGCGCAGAGGCTTGATAGATTTGGGCGTATGCCCATCAGCTACCTGCCCTACGAGCCGCAGCGGCAAAGACTGCTTCCTGACGCGCTGCAAGACTGGCTGCCCGAAGGGCACCTGGCGTACTTCATCAGCGACGGTGTGGACAGCCTGGATCTGAGCGCCTTCCATGCACGTTACGCCAAGGGCGGGCCACGCAACCAGCCGTTCTAGCCGGCCATGATGATCAAGGTGTTGATCTACGGCTACGCGACCGGCACCTTCAGCTCGCGCAAGCTGGCGGCCAAGCTGCACGAGGACGTTGCCCTGCGGGTTCTGGCCGCGGAGAACCATCCGGCGCACCGCACACTCTCGGACTTCCGGGCGCTGCATCTGGAAGAACTGACCGCGCTATTCGTGCAGCTGGTGCGGCTGGCGCGCGAGTGCGGGCTGGTCAAGCTGGGCACCGTGGCGGTGGATGGCACCAAGCTGAAGGCGAATGCCAGCCGCCACAAGGCCATGAGCTATGACCGGATGGTCAAGGCCGATGGCGAGCTCAAGGCCCAGATCCAGGGCCTTCTCAACCGTGCCAAGGCGGCTGATGACCTGGAGAAGAACGAACCCACCAAGGTCACCGCGCAGAGCGTGGCCGTTGACGCGGCCGAGTTCCTCGAGTTCAAGCGCGCCATGGGCATGGGCTACCGGCGCGCGGAGTTCGTCCTCAACAGCTTCGTGCGCTTCGTCCGTGAGCGCTACGGCGAACGTCCGGCACTGCTGGAGGAAGTCGTGACGCTGTGGGAGGCGCGCAKAGAGAGTCGCAAGGCCATCACGGTAGGCAMCGAGTTCGGTGTCGTTCGGCAGCTGTGCCTGTTCCGTCGCCGGCGCGAACCTCGTGCGTTCGTTCCGGAGCACGCGGTGGCTCCTGTCAAGGAGTCGGTGTTCGTGCCCTACATTTTCAGTCGCGAAGAGGTCCTCGCCATCATCGAGGCGGCCACGCGGCACGAGGGGCGCAGTATATGGGGTGCGATGTTGCCTGCGCTCAGCCTGGTGCTGTACTGCACCGGCCTGCGATTGGGCGAAGCCACGAGACTGCGCATGGACGGCATCGATCTGCACCGGCAGATCCTGACCGTGCAGGGAATCAAGGGGCGTTCGCGCATCCTGCCGATCCGAGAAGATCTTGTGGCCGAGCTAAGACAGTACGCGCGGCGCCGCGACGAGATCCTGGCTGCCAACGGCGTTGCCGCGTCACCGGCGTTCTTCATCCGTCGCAACGCTACGCGCCGCTTCCGACGTGCTGCGCCGACTGCTTCAGGATCTGGGGTTGAAGCCCCCGAGGGGGCCGCGCCGGCGCCAGGCCGTACGAGTTCCGGCATGCGTTCGCCGTGCATCGGTTGACCGAATGGGCGATCGCAGGCGTAGACGTGCATGCTCGGTTACCGATGTTGTCGGCCTACCTGGGCCATGTGAACGTGCTGGGGACCGAGGTCTACCTCAAGGCCAGGGGCCTGCTGGAACGTGGCGTGACAAGAACCTGCATTGTCTGGCACGTGGCTCACGTTGTTAGGGCCGAAGAGGCACCGACCCGTTAACTACCGCCATGGATGCTTGCAACTCCTGCCTACGGTTCGCCGCCGCAG
>NZ_JBFUIU010000629.1:0-5255 GCF_056401695.1 Variovorax sp. P4_D9 | reverse complement strand
GTACTCAAGCCCCGAGGGCCTGTTCTGGGCCAAGTTGTCGGCCGCCTCGCTGATGGCCATCGCGCCCATCGTCGTGTTCGGCTGGTTCAGCCAGAAGCAACTGGTGCAAGGCCTCACCTTCGGCGCCGTCAAGTAATCAATCAAGGAGACACAGACATGGCTTACCTCGAACTGCGCGACATCAATAAGAGCTTCGGCGAAGCTCACATCATCCGCGGCGTCAATCTCGAGATCAACAAGGGCGAGTTCATCGTCTTCGTAGGCCCCTCGGGTTGCGGCAAATCGACGCTGCTGCGCCTGATCGCCGGGTTGGAGCCGACCACCAGCGGCCAGATCATGCTCGATGGCAAGGACATCACGAAAACGCCCTCGGGCAAGCGCGACCTGGCGATGGTGTTCCAGAGCTATGCGCTCTATCCGCACATGAGCGTGGCCGACAACATGTCGTTCGCGCTGAAGCTCGCCAACGTGCCGAAGGACGAGATTCGCAAGAAGGTCGACTACGCCGCGAAGCAGCTCAACCTCACGCAGTACCTCGATCGCACGCCGAAGGAACTGTCGGGCGGCCAGCGCCAGCGCGTCGCGATCGGCCGCGCCATCGTGCGTGCGCCGAAGGTCTTCCTGTTCGACGAGCCGCTGTCGAACCTCGATGCGGCCTTGCGCGGCAACACGCGTGTCGAGATCCACAAACTGCATGTGTCGCTCGGCGCCACCAGCATTTACGTGACGCACGATCAGGTCGAGGCCATGACGCTGGCCGACCGCGTGGTGGTGCTGAAGGACGGCCTCATCGAGCAGGTGGGCACGCCGATGGACCTGTACGACCGTCCGGCCAACCAGTTTGTCGCCCAATTCATCGGGATGCCGTCGATGAACATGGTGCCGGCTTCGGCCATCCCAAATTTTTCATCACAGACCGGCGGCAAGTTGCCGAGCGACGGCTTCCTCGGCGTACGCCCCGAGGGCCTGCGCGTGCATCCGGGCAGCGGCTTCGGCGTGCCGGGCAAGGTCGACCTGATCGAGGCGCTGGGGGCGGACACGCTGATTCATGTCGACGTCAGCGGCATCCCGCTGATCGCGCGGCAGAACGTGCGCACGCCACTGCGCGTGGGCGACGACGTGGGCGTCGAACTCGACCCGTCGGTGCTGCATCTTTTCAACCGCGAAGGCCTGACGATTCACGCTTGAGCACGCCCTCGGAGCAGTAACATGAGCAGCGCTTCCGTTTCCGCCACCGAGTTCGTGGTCCTGCACCTCGGTCTCGGCTCCTTCCATCGCGCGCACCAGGCTGTGTATCTGCAGCGCCTGATCGACGCCGGTGACGCCCGCTGGTCGATCGCGGGCGCCAATCTGCGCCCCGACATGAACGACGTGCTCGCGGCGCTGGCTGCCCAAGGGGGTGCCTACACGCTTGAGACCGTCACGCCGGCGGGCAGCTACAACTACCAGCGCATTACGGCCATCCGCGAGGTGCTGCCGTACCAGGCCGACCTGGCGGCCGTGATCGCGCGCGGCGCCGCGTCGTCGACCCGCATCGTGTCGTTCACCGTCACCGAGGCCGGCTACTACCTTGACGACCGCCACCGGCTGGACCTGTCATTCGCCGACCTCGCCGCCGACATCGAGCGCGCGCGCCAGGGCCAACCCGGCAGCACCATCTACGGCGCGATCTGCGCCATCCTGCGCGCCCGCAGGGCCGCCGATGGCGGCCCGGTGACCTTGCAGAACTGCGACAACTTGCGCCACAACGGCGAGCGCTTTCGCGGCGGGCTGCTGGAATTCATCGAGCAGGCGGGCGACTTCGAACTTCTGTCCTGGGTGAAGACCCATACCAGCTGCCCCAACGCGATGGTCGACCGCATCACGCCGCGGCCGCCGCCTGAACTGGGTGCCCGCGTCAAGGCCGCCACTGGCGTCGACGATGCCGCGCCGGTCACAAGCGAAAGCTTCATCCAGTGGGTGATCAAAGACGACTTCATCGCCGGACGGCCGGACTGGGGGCGCGTCGGCGCGGAACTCGTGGCATCGGTCCAGCCTTACGAAGAGGCCAAGATCCGCATCCTCAATGCCAGCCACAGCTGCATTGCTTGGGCCGGTACCCTGGCCGGGCTTCAGTTCATCCACGAAGGCACACTCACGCCCGCCATCCGGCAGATGGCTTGGGACTACATCACCCACGACGTGATCCCATGCCTGAGCCAACCCGACGCCGACAGCCCGGTCGACCTGCCGACCTACCGCGACGTGGTGCTCGACCGCTTTGCCAACCCGGCCCTGCGGGACACCAACCAGCGCGTGGCCATGGACGGCTTCTCGAAGATCCCTGGTTTCATTGCGCCGACGGTGCGCGAGTGCCTGGCGCAGGGCCGCAGCATCGATAGCGTGGCCATGCTGCCGGCGCTGTTCCTGGCCTTCCTGCAGCGCTGGCACGTTGGCGCCTTGTCATACACCTACCAGGATCAAAGCATGGACCCGGCTGTGGCGCAAGCGATCTGCGACGCAGCCGATCCAGTGGCGGCGATTTGCGCCGAGGCTTCGCTGTGGGGTGGCACCGCCGGCGACGCGCGCCTGGTCGATGCGGTGCGCCGCGCGAGCCAGCGTGTTGCCGCCTATGTCGACGGATTTTCCGCATGAGTGATCGACACCATGCCGGCCTCACGCCTTCTTGGGTTGAAAAGCCGATGTCGGAAGACGTCGACGGCCCGTTCCAATTGCGAGGACCCGCACAAGGGCCAGACGAAGCGCTGCGTCAGGGTTGACAGGGTTGATGTGCCGCTTAGCCGCAGGAGAATAACGCCATGACGGCCTCCGAACGCCACCACCAGTTGCCAAGGAAGCGACAGCCCGAGGCGGAACGCGATCACACGCGTTCACCCTCGCTGGGCTACGAAGCGCCTGAGGTCGGACTGGTGCGCTGCATGGTGCACGGCTACCCGACCCCGCTGGCGCGCTGGCACTATCACGACGAGTACGAGTTGCACTTGATGGTCGCTACCTCGGGCAAGGCCTTCGTGGGCGACTGGATCGGACCGTTCCAGCCAGGCCACCTGGTACTGTGCGGGCCGCGCCTGCCGCACAACTGGATCTCTCTGGACGCGCCGGAGGGCGGTGTGGCCCAACGCGACCTCGTGATCCAGTTTCGCCACGAGCCGATCGAGCGTGCGGCGGTCGACATTCCCGAACTGCGAGACGCGATGCAACTGCTGGAGCGTGCGCGCAACGGCATCGAGTTCTTCGGCATGTCGCATGTCGCGCGGAACCGTTGGGAAAGCATGAGGGCAGTTCGAGGTCTACAGCGATTTGGCCTTTTCTGCGAACTCCTGGCCGAGCTGGCGCGGTGCACCGACTATCGGCTGCTGTCCAGCGTGCAGATGCAAGGCTTGGATGGCATTAACGGCGACGCTAACGTCGACAAGATCAACAGCATCGTCACCCGCATTTCTGCCAATTTGGCCGAACCCATCTCCATGGCCGAATTCGCGGCCGAACTGGGCATGACGGAAAGCCGCTTCAGCCGATTTTTCCGCCGCTCCACTGGCAACAACTTCACCGATTTCGTGAACCAAATGCGCATCAGCAGCGCGTGCCACCTGCTGATGCAGACCGACCACTACGTGACTGACATTTGCTACCAAGTGGGCTTCAACAACGTGGCCAACTTCAACCGACGCTTTCTGGAAATCAAGGGCATGACGCCCAGCGAGTTCCGCCGCCAAGCAAATACCCGCTTTGGTGGCGCCGCATTGCCGAATCCTGGGGCCAGATGATGCGGCACAGGCTGGTTTTGTTGTACTTTTTTGCAAAGGAGTGCGGATGGTGACTGGCTAGCCTTGAATGATCAATGATCACCGTGGACTAAGAATGGCTAACTGCAGATGACGCTTTCGGGTACTCCCGACATAGGCGGCCAGAGAAATTAGCGGTCGAGTCAATGGACCGTCTGGGTCGCGATAGTCAAGGACAGCCACGAAGGCTGCACCACCCAAACAGAGGCCGCGACTGACCATCAAAGTCACGAACACAACAAGACTATTTCAACGCCTGCGGCTAGCGCCGTCGAATCCAACTTACTAACGTACCGGGCAACTGCACTTCAAGTGCGCCCAACAGGAAGAGAAATATGGCAAGAGAACTGGAAGGCAAGGTTGCCGTCGTCACGGGTGCCGCGTCGGGCATTGGTTTGGCAAGCACCGAAGCGATGTTGAYGGCGGGTGCACGCGTGGTGATGGTTGACCGCGACGATGCAGCGCTGCGTTCGCTTTGCGACAAGCACGGCGACGCCGTCATCCCATTGGTCATCAACCTGCTCGACCCGAAAGACTGCGCGACGCTGGCGCCGAGAGTGCTACAGATGGCCGGCCAGCTCGACATCCTGCACGCCAATGCCGGAACCTACGTCGGCGGCGACCTGGTCGATGCGGACACCGAGGCCATCGACCGGATGCTGCATCTCAACGTCAACGTCGTGATGAAGAACGTCCACGACGTGCTGCCGCACATGATCGAGCGTCGGACGGGAGACATCATCGTCACGAGTTCGTTGGCGGCCCACTTTCCGACGCCATGGGAGCCAGTCTACGCGTCGTCCAAATGGGCGATCAACTGCTTCGTCCAGACAGTGCGACGTCAGGTGTTCAAGCACGGCATTAGGGTCGGCTCGATCTCCCCCGGACCCGTTATCAGCGCACTGCTCGCCGACTGGCCGCCAGAGAAGCTGAAGGAAGCCAGAGATTCCGGTAGCCTGCTCGAGGCCAGCGAAGTGGCCGACGTTGTGAGGTACATGCTCACGCGGCCACGCGGCATGACCATTCGCGACGTCATCATGATGCCCACCAATTTCGACCTATAAGTCCGAAGAATTGCGCATCCCGTCGTCGCCGAGCAAGCAGGGAAAGCCAGCTGGAGGGGTCAGTTTTTCACGGACGTTACTCGCTATCACCCCTTCACGCCATCCGCAGCGCATCGGATCTGACCCCGAGGGGGCGCGGTACCGATTGGTGGTTGGCGACAATTAGCTTGTCCGGCGTGGGGCGGTGGCGAGAGAGCCTTCGGCGCATTGACTCGTCGGAATTGCTACCCGAGCTGACCTGTTGCCTCACGTAACTTGCTACCTGTCGGATGGTCCGACGGGAGCAGCACTACGTGACGAGGCGAATCAGCATGGCAACACGCAAGGAGTTGATCGAGGCATTGCGAGCGCGCTACAGCGGCGCGCCACCGATGGAGAAGACGAAGATCCTGGATGAGTTCGTGGC